>JAEWEO010000056.1 GCA_023389295.1 Bacillota bacterium | reverse complement strand
GCGCTCCTCGCTATATGAATGCCGATAGCGGCTTATGTCTTGACCATCCATGGACATCTGAACGAATTTAGATAACAGCTCTTTTGGATGTCCATTCTTATTAGACTTTTTTAGTTCTACCTCTTGGATTACACAATACATTTACACGCTCCTATGTAGGTACTATAAAATAAAACACAGTAACCATATTCAAATTTCCATATCGTCCGACTTAATCAATTTATTCACCGCTTCACTAATCCCACCGCTTTGTATTTCTTCCATACAGACCATAAATCCCTGTATGTAGGCTTCATGTTCCGCTACAAATAACTGGTCTTTTAAAAGGCGAACAAGCGTATCATTCTGCAATGTACTTAATGGCAATCCTTTAATATAGTCACTTATGACTTCTACTATCTCCATAGTTCGTGGACCATGGCTTATTATCATGGCTTCATCTTTCTGTATTCCCCTCATTGTAGTAAATGGTATAATATTTGATGCTTTCTCCGTTTTCATTGTCTTGCCCTCGCTTTCTGCTTGTATCTTTCAGCCCTCTGTCCTTTAATAAAGCCATGCCAAAATACATCTCCGCTACCATCCAAAAGATTGTTGTTGTATGTATCTGATAAGAGCAAAAGTTCCCACATCTCCAAGCTATACCGGCTCCCAAATTTACTTTTTACACCATTAACAACTTCATAAAATCTCTTTTCTTTGCCGGTTAATGATGCCTTAAACTCATCTTGTCTCTTGCGTTTCTCCCTGGCCCTCTCGTAAGAAGCTCTCTCCATATCAGTTTCCCTTTTTAAATCTTCCTGTTCTGCTTTCTGTTTCTCTATCTCTTGCAGCTCTGCAAGCCTTTCTGGAGTAGTATTGATATTATACTTTTCTATCTTGTCACAATCTCTGAGTAAGCCAAAAAACAAGTCAATGCCCTGATCATTTAGGTTGTTAATTGTTTCAATTAATAATTCTCGATTTGTTATCATTTATATAAACTCTCCTTTACTCTTGCGCCGGAGAAAATCCTGTGATATGATATCTATAATAACTCCGGCAATATTGGGTGATCGGGTTACTTGCTATTGATAGGTTGCAGCCTATTCAATAGCTTTTTTTATTTATGCATAGTATGCTTTTTAATTTCTGTGCTGCATATAGATAATCATTTAGGTCCAATAACTTATCATACAAATTCGTATTATCATTTCCTTTCAATTTGGTTATTACTTGAACTTTGTTTGATTTGGAGTCTTACAGGAAGCTGTGTTTCTGTTTGCTTTTCTTTTGCTATGGCTTCATAGAATTTAATAAAATTTGCTCTATCGGCCATCATATTTTCCGAATTACATAGATAAACATATCCTAACTGCCTAACTGCTTTTATGGTTATATCATCCATAGTTTCATATGCCTTTTGTGGCTCATTTCTTCCAAACTTTGATATAGCAACCATAACGCTTTCATATGCCTCTCCAGGTGTCTTTATTTTACTTCTTGTCTTGGTAGAACATCTTTCTCTTATATCAGCAATTGCTGGCGGAAACTTGCTTGTACTAATCAGCTCAATTACCGAATCCTTGCAGATTTCATAATCTAAATCTTTAAGTAATTCATACCAGACATTCATTGCTGCCTTATCCGGCATTACTATAGCATTGGGATAAGATGCTTTAATCGTTGAAGAAATTACTAGAAATTGTTGTTCGTTCACTTAACCATTCCTTTCCTGTGTTATAAAAGTCCTCTGTTGTTTGTTTTGTACTACTAGCTTTTTTTTGCTTGCTCTGGATTATTAATGTTTCAAATTTCTCTCTAAACTTCTTTGTACTTCTGATATTAGGTTTCCAGAAATTATCATTAACAGCAAACTGTAAAGCCTGCTTAATATCTTCTTCTGTCCTTCCATCGATCCGCTTCATTCTCTCGACTTCAATAGCCCATTTCTCTTTTTCCGAATATGTACTTGGTACCTTACTGTTAGGATAAAGTTGTAAGCATGAATGAATGATTGATTCAACAACCAAAATTTCAAAACTATCATCCGAAAACTTTGGTGTTGTTGGTAATGCGACAGCAGTATCAACAATATCATTTTTAAAACTGTTACTATTAAAGCTGTTAGTTTTAGAACTGTTTCTTTTAGTGGTAGTGTTTTCCGTAGTCGGAAATCCGGTATCCTCAATTTCCGTCCGCGGAAATTCCGTAGTCGGAAAACTAGGAAACGAATTTAAAGTATATGTATTTTTAGAGAATTTTGTTCCGTCCAATTCCTGCTGTTTTATGATAATACCCTTTTCCACCAAAAGGTTCATGTGTTTGTAAAACCTTTCTTTGCTCATTGGAAGTTCATCCATCATTAATGATGTTCCTGGATAACACATTTCATTATTGCCCGCAAAACTGGCAAGATAGGCATAAATGGCTTTAGCTTCAACTGTTAACTTTTTATCTCTCATTACGTTCTGATATACATATCCAAACCCTTTCTTATCATATTGCATTCACTCACCTGCTTATTCCATAACTTTTCTTATCTTGCCATAGTTATTGAATGGTATTTCCTCTTCTTCTAAAGGTTCGCTATTAAGATAGTCAATAAGCTTATCTAGATTAATAAGCTGCTTTCTACCTGCGTAAAATACCGGAACTTTATTTTGCTTTACAAGTATCCTTAGATAATACTCACTAATACTGCTGTCTGGATCTTCTTTTTTAAAGTACTCTAGACATTGTTTAATTGTTCTCATACGGCTAACACATGCCATTTAATCACATCCCTTCTCTTTGCTCCATCATTAAATCTCTGAGAAGCTGCTTATTACAACTATCCATGATTTCATTATGCCGTTCCATAAAATCCGGACTCCCAACGCCTAACCGTTTTTCTTCTTTGGTTATATGCTCAGCCATTACTTGCTTAAAATCTTGAACACCCAATATTATCTCCTTTCTAATCTTCGATTAATTCAGTCACATCAACATCAAGTGCATTAGCAATTTTTCCAAGTGCTTTTGTAGTTGGATTTCTCTTTCCAGATCTCTTGAGCCAACTATTGATTGTATTACAAGAAACTCCAGAAGCCAATGATAAATCTGTGATATTCATAGATTTTCTCGCTAAAGCTATTTTAAGTTTAGTAATACTTAGTTCCATATGCGCCACTCCTTCCTATTAGTGCATCGCACTATCTATAGGTGCATTATATAGTGCTCAGCACTAATTGTCAATAGATAATTAATGCGTTGCACTATTTTTAGTTTACAAATCGATAAACTTATGTTTTAATAAAGGAAAGGAGGATATACTTTCATGGGCTATGGTGTTAAAATAAAAAAATTGCTAAAAGAGAAAAATACATCTATTAAAGAACTTTCAACGAGAACGGGAATCTCATTGAATACGCTATATTCTATCACTAAAAGAGATAGTGAAAAGGTAGATCCAGGGATACTATTAAAAATAGCATCCTGTTTAGATATTGATATTACTGAATTAGTTGACTCTGATTCCACTCATTTTATCGATTACATGGATATTATCAATGAATATGATTATAAGCAAAATATAAACAAAAAAAACTTTTCTAATAACCTAAATTATTTAATTGGTTATTATCGTATTGATTTAACAACCTTGGCTAAGGATTTAAATATCGATAAAGAAACTATTCAAAAGTGGGTAAGTGGAGAAGTGTTCCCAAAGTATCATGAGCAAAGATTATTAGAAAAATATTTTAATTTAGATGAGTATGCTATGGTCAATCAAGTAATTTTAGGAGTTTTCGCCAATAAACCTGATAATGACGAAATAGATAATGTACTACTAAATAGCTATGAAAGAATGGGATTATCAAAGGATGAATTGGAAAACTTTAAGAAATTTTTAAATTATATGAATAATACTAGACCAAATTCAGATATCGTGATTTCCAAATTTAATAAAGCTGATAAAGAATAAAAAACAGCTCCCGGTGCTACCAACACCAAAGAGCTGCATAAGAATGATACATTATCACCCTAGACAAGTGCTATTGTATCATAAATCACTTTAAATGAAAAGGAGAATGATGCAATGGCTTCTATAACTAAGCGAGGTAACGGGTATCGTATTTTAGTTAGCAATGGTTATGATGTTTACGGAAAAAAGATACAAGAAACAACTACTTTTATCCCTGACTCTACTATGACACCAAAACAGCAACAAAAAGCTCTTGAAAAATTCGTATTTGAATTTGAGGAAAGAGTTAAGAATGGCAAGTATTTAAAAGGTGAAAAGATAACACTAAAGGATTTTGCTGATTCCTGGCTTAAAGATTATGCCGAGCAACAATTACAGAGGACCACATTTTCAGCATATAAAGAAATGTTAGATCAGAAGATAATGCCGGCACTTGGCCATTTAAAGCTTTCTAAAATTCAACCAATGCACCTCCAGAGCTTTTACAATAATCTATTGGAAGATGGAGTTAGAAAAGATGGTAAAGAAGGTGGTTACAGTCCTTCTACAATCAAGAAATGCCACGCTGTAATAAGTAGTATCTTAAAAACTGCTGTTCTTTGGCAGGTCATTGAATCTAATCCATGTGATAGAGTTGCACCCCCTAGGGATAAAAGGATAACTAATGAAGTAAAGCATTTTACATTAGAACAAGCTGAAACATTCCTAAAAGCTCTTAATATGGAGTACTCAACAACTTATAAAGCTCACGATAGAATAGATGATACTGGGAAAAAATATCATGTTGCAGAGTATACGGAGACAAGATCCATACCTACACAATTCAAGGTATTCTTTAATCTAGCCTTATTCACCGGAATGCGCCGAGGTGAACTAATCGCTCTTACCTGGAGCGACATAGATTTCGACAATAGAACAATTAATATCAATAAATCTACTGGATATGTAAATAAGCAGATGATAACTAAGTCCCCTAAAAATAAGAGCTCCATTCGCGAAATAACTATCCCTGGACCTATTATGGATCTGATTAAAAAGTACCGAACTGAACAATTGGAGTACAAGTTATCAATCGGAGATCAATGGATAGGTGATAATCATGTATTTATTCAATGGAATGGCTCACAGATGCATCTTGCTACCCCATATGGCACATTTAAAGACATTATTAAGAAGTATAATGCTACTGTAGAAGATGACTCAAAGAAGATACCTGATATTCCTATGCATGGTTTAAGACACACAAGTGCTACTCTTCTAATCTCAGAGAATGTTGATGTAAGGACCGTATCTGCACGCCTTGGACATGCTCAGACCAGTACCACTATGAACATATACGCTCATAGTCTCAAAAAATCAGATGAAAAAGCAGCGGATGTATTAGGCAATATCTTGATTAATCAAGCATAGAGATGATAACTAAATGGTAACTAAAATCACAAATAGTTACCATTTCTTATTAGGTTTTAGAATAAGCAAAGTTTATAAAACCCTGTAAAATCAGGCATTATAGTATTTCATACCATCATACAATATGACCTTTTTGCGACTCGTAATGAGGAAGCCGTGGGTTCAAATCCCATTTCCAGCTTAAAAGGATAGTCACTTTGACTATCCTTTTATTTTTAACATTAACATCCAACTATACTGCTTCTTCTCTCCATAATAACTGTGTTCTGCCATTCTCCGTTAGGATCCCTTCCAAGTTTCTCTCGATAGCCAACCATACGAAATCCTATACTTTTATGTAGTGCAATACTAGCGATGTTGTTTTCTAAAATACCGGATTGGAGGGTCCAAATACCGTTATCCTCTGAGGACCGAACTAACTCCTCCAACAATCTCTTTCCTACCTGTTTTCCCCGAAATTCTGTTTTTATATATACACTTACTTCAGCTACCCCAGAATAGACACAGCGGCTACTATAAGGGGTAAGTGCGACCCATCCTGCAATTACATCATCTACTATTGCCACAAAACGACATGCCTTAAGATGGGATTGATCCCACACTTCATAAGTAGGTACCTCAGTATGGAAGGTTGCTGTCTTCATGTCAATCCCCTCTTTAAAGATAGAGGCCACAGCTTCCCAGTCTTCCTTGATCATTGGTCGGATCAATAACTCCATGTATTTCCCTCCTGTATCCATTTCTTTTGTATCTAAACTCTACGCATCATAACATGTAAACTAAGGTGGTTCATTTTCCATGTATTTGAGTGTAAAATTACTAAAATATTAATACGACATATCACATCTGTCAAGCAATATTTTACTACATAATGAGCTGAATATGCATTGCTCCTTTTGCTTACATACAAATAAAAGACGCATCACAACAAAACAATTAAGTTATCCTGTAATGCGCCGAAATATTTTAATTTATAATACTTTACCTGTGAAATTATATCATCTCTATACTAGTCGAGGTCAACATTAATCACACAACCACCTTGCAGATTATAGCCCTCTGCATCAATGATCAGACGTATTCTTCCTCCTACCGGGAGATATTTTTGCTGCTTTACGTCATAATAGGTAGGGAGTTCTTTTTTTGGTATCTCACAATGGTACTCTGCATTCTCCTCTATACATTCGAATCGCTCAAAGGTACCGGGTGTAATTCGGAATGTAACTTTCAATCCGGATAGTGCCTCATTCGTTGAATTATATACTTTCACACGAATATGCAGGCCTTTGGTGTTAACTGTATATTCGGGTTTAATAGCTAGCGATTGTAGTAGTGTATTTGCCAAAGAATTTTTCTTATGAGTATAAGGTCCTGATAAAATATTGGCATAATTTAGCCTAAGGGCTGAGACATCTGCGCCAAGTTCCTGCCATGCTTCAAATGCATTTTCCGCTCTAAAAACCTTTTCCTCTACTTCAGCCTCAGTAACTTTTTCATACACCCATACCATCTTAGTTGCATTGCCCTCAAGACGAATTTCCTCTCCTATCTCTGCCTCTGTAAGGACGTCCATCATCGAATAATTATGAATCAGTCTTTCATCCGGCCTAAATTGAAATTTTACCGGTGTTGATACATTATTAATAAAGACATAGATTAAGCTACTACGATCCGTTAGTACATATACATTGACATCATCTAGCTTCTCCTTAGAGTTAAGGATTGCAGGCTTTAAAATGCATTCTGGTGCATGCCTGTATATAGTTTTCTCCAGTTCCTCAAAGGAAATGGGATTTAACAGGAATCTTGGTCCTGCTATACCATACTCTGGACCTGCAAGGAAAAGTTCTCTTATCATACGTTTTTCCTTCATTACCGGTACCTGCTCACAACATACATTCGGATGTTGAAGTAATTCCTCTAACATTTCATCTGGGATAGGTTTTTCAGTTTCATCTGTTTTAGCAAAGCTTCCCCATAGAATGATTTTACCACCTTCCCTGACATATTCCATTAAACCTTCTAAGGTTGCCTTAGCAATTCGATGATTCTCAGGTATGATTAGCAAAGGCATTTTTCGCACTAGATGCTTATTTATCAGAGCATCGGCTACGATTGTTATAGAGCAGTGATTACTGTATGCATCCTGCATTAGAGCGGTCCAACGTGGATTCCATTCCTCCATCCAGGTAGCATCGCAAGCTAAAACTCCTACTTGAGGTTGTAGCCTTCCCATACCATATAGATATGGAGATGCTCCTATTATCTCATCAAAGACTTTTAGGC
>JAEWEO010000005.1 GCA_023389295.1 Bacillota bacterium | reverse complement strand
AACTCCATCTTAATATGAGCTACTTTCTTTGGAATATTTTCTTCCATATCATCATCCTTTAACGTAGAAGTATTTCTATTTTCTTTGACGTTTTTCTATTGGTATTTTTTATTGGTGTTTTTCTATTGGTATTTTTACTATTGGTATTTTTCTATTGGTGTTTTTACTATTGGTGATCTTCTATTGGTGTTTTTTCTAAGCTTTCTTCCTTAAGGGGAAATTCTAAGGTGATATTCCCAAGCTTTGTGCTTCTAAAATCATCAATGACAAATGCAGCTGCTCGGTCTAGGTCAGCGGCACCACCCTTTAGTAAGCAGGCTCTCTTAAGCGCAATTGCTTCCAGGATCTTAGCCGCTTCTTTCATATCACTAGCGGTCTCCATATCTTCGATGCCATAACGTTTTGCAAGAACCTCCGGATAGTATTTACTTAAGATGAGAATTAACTCTAGGGATAAGGTGGTGGTATCAATAATATTATCATTAATAGAACCAATTAACGCCAACCGAAGTCCCACGGACTGATCCTCGAACTTAGGCCATAAAATTCCTGGAGTATCTAATAATTCGGTGAATTTATTTAAGCGTATCCATTGCTTTCCCTTTGTTACGCCCGGCTTGTTTCCAGTCTTAGTAGAAGCTTTGCCAACAAAACTATTGATAAAAGTGGATTTACCTACATTCGGTATTCCTACAATCATACCGCGAACCGGTCGGTTAAGAATACCTCTACTACGATCACGTTCGATTTTAGCTTGACAGGCCTTATTAACAATTTCTTGTACCTGTTTTACTCCGTTTCCACTTCTGGAATTCACTAAAGCTACATAATATCCCTGAGCTTCAAAATATTCCTTCCAAGCCTGATTATAGCGTTGATCTGCCATATCACATTTATTTAACAGGATTACCCTGGATTTATTCTTAGCTAAGGCATCGATGTCCGGGTTTTTGCTGGAAAATGGGATGCGGGCATCCACCAGCTCAATCACCACATCGATTAGCTTCATATCCTCTTGCATCATTTTTTTTGCCTTGGCCATATGACCGGGATACCATTGAAAATGCATAAAAACCTCCAAAGTTTCTCTTCTGTCTTTGAATTATTTGATTCTATTATCAAAGACAAGTGTTTGAAACTATTATTCTTCTTCACTCGTTGTCTCTTTTACAAGATTTAATTTAGAAATAAAGTTAAAGGGTGAAATCCTAATAAAGGCTTTACCGATGATCTCATCCCTGCGAATATTGCCGATACTCGCAAAACGACTGTCTTCACTATTATTACGATTATCTCCCAGAACAAAATATTCATTCTCCTCCAGGGTAATTTCCTCATCCGCAAGGCCATAGTTATTCATTGTATCTACATTAACAATGTCTTCCACTACTTCCCCATTAATGTAGATTTGTCCCTCTTTAAACTGTACTTTCTCACCGGGTAAACCGATAATTCGCTTTATATTATAGAAGCTGTGCTCTTTTCCGCTTTGTTTGAACACAATCACATCAAACCTCTTAGGATCCGTAAAATGGTAAGAAAATTTATTGATGATAACTTCATCCTTATCCTGTAATGTAGTTTCCATTGAGATGCCCACCATCTCCGTCTTTTCCAAGGCATAATAGATTATAAAATATGCCAGAAAAATAACGACTGCGATCTGAACAGCCCATATGAGTACTTTGATTAGAACTCTTTTTAGTAAAGGTCCTTTACTCTCTTTCTCAAAATCAAAATCCATAGTTCATCCAAACCCTTCACAATCTTTTTCCTGTCCAATAACCTAGTCTCTTAGATTATTGCTACGATTCATCCAGTACGTTTCATAAAAGTGTGTTAACACAATCTGATAACTCATAATATACCTTAGTGATACTTTAATGCTTGGATTATAATGTTAAAAAAGGGACAATTACGCAAGTATTGTCCCTTCGTTGTACTATCTGATTGACTCTTTAACCTTAGCTTTCTTACCTACTCTGCCACGTAAATAGAAAAGTTTTGCTCTTCTAACTTTACCGTGTCTTACTACTTCGATTCTGTCGATGCTAGGGCTGTGTAACGGCCATGTCTTCTCAACACCAATACCATTGGATGACTTTCTAACCGTAAATGTCTCTCTTGCGCCACCGTTCTGTCTCTTAATTACAGTACCTTCAAATACCTGTAATCTCTCACGGTTACCTTCCTTAACTTTTGCGTAAACCTGAACTGTGTCACCTACGCCAAAATTAGCAACGTTCTCTTTGAGCTGTGCTGCTTCAATACTCTTAATAATATCGTTCATTTTGTGACCTCCTATAATTTAGATGTTCTTAATGCTTATCGGTTATTTACCACGCACTAGAGGACCATCCCATCTCACAACAACTTACTTTAACATAATCATTTCCAAAAAGCAAGCTTTTTTTCTTTTTATCACTACTGGTACTAATTAAAACATCATAGTTCTTCAGAAATCAGTTTCGTTAGGTAGTTTCTTTCTTTATCCGTCAGATCCGCCTTCTCCAAAAGATCCGGACGCCTTTCATAGGTACGAAGAATAGACTGCTGTCTTCGCCATGCATCGATATTGGCATGATGTCCACTTAATAATACTTCCGGGACTTTTCTTCCCATGAACTCTTCCGGTCTGGTATATTGGGGGTACTCAAGCAAATTATCCTGAAAGGATTCAAACTCTGAGGACACTTCATTATTCAATACTCCGGGAATTAGTCGGGAAATGGCATCAATCATTACCATAGCAGGCAATTCACCGCCTGTTAGTACATAATCACCGATGGATACATAATCCGTCACAATCATTTCCAAGACCCGCTCATCAATACCTTCATAATGGCCGCACAAAAAGATTAAGTCTTCTTCCTTGGCAAATTCCTCTGCCATACTCTGATTAAAGATACTTCCCTGAGGAGTTACATAAATCATTCTAGGGCGTTTTGAAGCCCCCTGATCGTTAGATGACATCTTAATCTGATTTACCAAGTATTCGTAGGATTTATATACCGGTTCTGCCTGAATAACCATCCCTGCGCCACCGCCATAAGGGTAATCATCCACTCGCTTATGCTTATCTTCGCTGAAATCTCGCATATTAACAGCATTTACTGAAATTAGGCCCTTATCTATCGCTCTTCCGGTTATACTTGTACCAAGACCTTGTTGTATCATTTCCGGAAAAAGCGTCAGTACATGAAAATTCATAATCGTCTAATCCTTTCCAAAATTCGTTACTGCAAAACCTCACAGATAATATAATTAGCGGTGCCAACATACAATCTTGAAGCAGGGATTTCATCTATAATAATCCATTTAATAAATGAACTGTTATTTTCTTGTTTTCAACAT
The DNA here is from genome assembly GCA_023389295.1 of Bacillota bacterium. Lineage (GTDB taxonomy): Bacteria > Bacillota > Clostridia > Lachnospirales > Lachnospiraceae > Mobilitalea. Next base: position 12,646 of record JAEWEO010000005.1, on the reverse strand, counting down.
CCACATTAAGGACACAATCCTTGATGGAGGGAACTAAAAGTTCCTTACCATTTTCCATTTTTATGACATATACGTCATTGGCGGATGTGGTCATAACTTCAACTAAAATACCAAGCTTTTCACCTTCATCGGTAAATACTTCAGAGTTAATGATATCATAAATGAAATACTCATTTTCTTCTAAATCTACGGCATGTTCTCTATCTACCAGCAGATCTTTTCCACGATACTTTTCAATATCATTGATATTGTCAATTCCTTTAAATTTGAGAATTACCATCTTTTTAAAGAATTTTACACCTTCGATTTCTAGCGGCAGCAATTCCTTACCCGTATCTAGAATTACTTGATCGAGTAATTTAAAACGATTAGGGTCATCGGTAGTTGGAAACACCTTAACCTCACCTTTAATTCCATGGGTAGACGATATAACACCGACTCTTAGATAATTATCCATATGCTTCATCCTCTGCTGTTTTCAAATTTTAAATAGCATGTGCAAAAAGAAGCTGATCTACTATGCCGATCGACATAACAGACAGCTTCCTTGATTCTGCACAGGAAAGACTGTAATTGGACCGCTGCTATTGCAGAATCTCAACTACTACCTTTTTGTCATCCTTTGTTGCGGCTGCTTTAACTACGGTACGAATGGATTTTGCAATACGGCCTTGTTTGCCAATTACTTTACCCATATCCTCAGAAGCGACTTTTAATTCCACAACAATTGCCTTATCGGTTTCTTTTTCCGTAACTACAACCTCATCGGGATGATCCACGAGTGACTTAGCGATTACTTCGACTAATTCCTTCATTATCATTACCTCCTATAAATATATAGAAGTTGTGAATTGTGTACATACACAATTCACATTACCTCCACGATGTTTATTATAGAATACCAGCGTTTTTGAAAATCTTACCAACTGTATCTGTTGGCTGTGCACCGTTTGATAACCATTTCTTTGCCGCTTCAGCGTTTACGTTGAATGCACTAGGATTCTGGGTAGGATCATAAGTACCGATTTCTTCGATAAATCTACCATCTCTAGGTGATCTGGAATCAGAAACAACGATTCTATAAAAAGGAGCCTTTTTTTGTCCCATTCTCTTTAATCTAATCTTAACTGCCATGTATTTCACCTCCTTAATATTATTTAGCTTTTTATTTTAATATATAGGGTTACCAAAATCATGTAATGATAAACCTATATCTAAAATGACTGAATTAAAATCCAAAGGGCATTTTAAACTTGCCACCACGTTTACCGCCCTTGCCACCCATCATGCCGGAAAACTGTTTCATCATCTTCTTGGATTGTTCAAACTGTTTCACAAGGGAGTTCACTTCACTAATATCAACCCCTGCACCGGCAGCAATTCTCTTCTTACGGGAAGGATTTAAGATATCAGGATTAGAGCGTTCTTTCTTTGTCATAGAGTAGATAATTGCTTCTGTTGAGGAAAGTGCATTCTCATCAATCTCTACACCTTTAAGCTGTTTACCAACACCTGGCATCATACTAAGGATATCGGAAAGTCCACCCATCTTTTTCACTTGTTGCATCTGCTCTAAGAAATCATTAAAGTCAAATTCGGCTTTTTTAAATTTCTTTTCCATTTCCTTGGCTTTCGCTTCATCAAAATCTGCTTGCGCTTTATCGATTAGGGTAAGAATATCACCCATACCAAGGATTCTAGAAGCCATACGATCCGGATAAAACTGTTCCAGATCTGAAAGCTTCTCTCCCATACCGGAGTAAAGGATAGGACGACCGGTTACAGCACGGATGGAAAGCGCTGCACCACCTCTGGTATCACCATCTAACTTCGTTAGAATAACACCATCAATAGAAAGCTTTTGGTTAAATAGTTCGGATACATTAACTGCATCTTGACCGGTCATTGCATCAACAACCAATATGGTCTGATGCACTGTTATATTTGATTTGATTTCCTGCAGTTCCTCCATCATTGCTTCATCAATATGAAGACGTCCTGCAGTATCAAGGATTACTACATTGTAATTATTTTTTGCTGCATGTTCCATAGCAGCTTTCGCAATGTTTAAAGGTTTGTGCTTATCTCCCATGGAGAATACGCTAACACCCTGTTTTTCACCGTTGATCTGTAACTGATCAATCGCAGCAGGACGATAGATATCACAAGCAACTAATAAGGGATTTCTGCCTTTTGATTTCAGCTTTCCGGCTAATTTTGCTACTGTAGTTGTTTTACCGGCACCCTGAAGGCCACACATCATAATAACGGTAATCTCATTGGAAGGTTTTAATTGAAGTTCAACGGTATGTTCACCAAGCAATTTTACCATTTCTTCATTTACAATCTTAATTACCATTTGACCCGGAGTAAGACTATTTAATACATCCTGTCCAACTGCACGTTCTTGTACCGTATTAACAAAATTCTTAACCACCTTAAAGTTAACGTCCGCTTCCAAAAGCGCCATTTTAACTTCTTTTAATGCGACCTTAACGTCAGCTTCGGAAAGTCGTCCCTTTCCCTTTAAACCTTTAAATATATTTTGCAATTTATCGGATAAGTTTTCAAATGCCATAAATATCTACAACTCCTTTAAAATATCATCAGCCAAATTTGCGATTTCACTCATCTGTGTTATATCGCCCGATTGAGTTGCTTCGGTTACGATATCCTTAATTGTTCCAATCTTATCTTTGATCGTTTGAAATTTACGCATTAAGGATAATTTTGATTCGTAATCCTTAAGTTCTTGGGTACATCTCTTTACTATGTCGTATACCCCTTGCCTGCTAATACCTTTTTCTGTGGCAATTTCACTGAGGGATAAATCATTTAATACATAATCTTCAAAAATTTCTTTTTTATGATCATTTAGCAATTCTCCATAAAAATCATAGAGAATGGACTGTAATACGATTTCTTCCAGTTTATCGATCTGTACTTCACTCTGTTTCATAAAAAATCACCACCTGTAAAGTTTTTTTCTTTACAGGTGGTAGTATATCTAAATTTCACTTACTTGTCAAGTAATTTATATAATTTCTTTGTCTCTTATACCGGATATGCCAAATTATCCTTATCAGCGGCCGTTACGTCTACACCGGTCTTCTGAGCTTGACGATATTTGAAGAAATCCATTGCAACTTGGGGGAATAATGCATAGGATAATACATCCTCATCCTGCTCCTTCCAATTCGCAATCTCCGCTTCAATAGCCGGAAGCTCAGGCTCTAATAAATCTGCAGGACGGCAAGTAATCGGTTTCTTGTCACCTACCACCTTCTTTTGAACTTCAGGGTCAAAAGGTTTTACGGTTTGACCATATTCTCCGGATAATATTGCCTTTGTCTCTTTGGTAACCATCTTATATCGTTCGCCAGCAAGTACATTAAGAACCGCTTGAGTTCCTACAATCTGACTGGAGGGGGTAACGAGTGGCGGATCACCAAAGTCTTTACGTACTCTTGGTACTTCTTTTAATACCTCATAATACTTATCCTCTTGTTTGCTTTCTTTTAACTGAGAAACAAGGTTGGATAACATTCCACCGGGTACCTGATATAAAAGTGTCTGAATATCTACACCCATTACCTTTGGATTTAATAATCCAGTATCAAGTGCATGATCTCGGATTGGACGGAAATAATCAGCAATCTCGGCAAGTATATTCTGATCTAAACCTGTATCATAAGGGGTACCCTTAAAGGTCTCTACCATAACTTCCGTTGCTGGCTGGCTCGTGCCCATAGCAAAAGCAGAGATGGCAGTATCAATGATATCACAGCCTGCTTCTACTGCCTTAAGATAAGTCATGCCAGCAACACCGCTGGTGTAATGGGTATGAACATCAATCGGAATACTTACAGCAGATTTTAGTGCCGTAACTAAAGTGGTTGCTTCATATGGAACAAGAAGACCTGCCATATCTTTGATACAGATGGAGGAGGCTCCCAATTCTTCTATTTTTTTAGCCATATCAACGTAGTAATCTGTTGTATACGCCTCTCCTAAGGTATAGGCAATCGCAATTTGTGCATGGCCATTTTCTTTATTCGTAGCCTTTACAGCACATTCTAAGTTACGGATGTCATTTAAAGCGTCAAAGATACGGATGATGTCAATACCATTTGCAATGGATTTTTGAACGAAATATTCCACTACATCGTCTGCATAGTGACGGTAGCCAAGAATATTCTGTCCACGGAACAGCATCTGTAATTTGGTGTTTTTAAAACTATTCTTAAATTTACGTAGTCTTTCCCAGGGATCTTCCTTCAAAAAACGCAGGGATGCATCAAAAGTCGCGCCACCCCAACACTCTACGGAGTGATAGCCTACCTTATCCATGGTTTCAAGAATAGGAAGCATTTCTTCCGTTGTCATTCTTGTTGCAATTAGGGATTGGTGGGCATCACGTAATATGGTTTCGGTTATTTTAACCGGTTTCTTTACTTCTTCAGCCATTACTCTACCTCCTGTGAGAATTGATAAGTTAACTAGCTAAGTGTAGCAAGTAAGGTACCTGCTTCTACGGTTTGACCTACCGTTACATTAATGCTAGATACTGTACCATCGGCAGGAGCAACAATTTCATTTTCCATCTTCATAGCTTCCAAAATTAAGATGACTTCGCCCTTCTTAATTGCCTTACCAGCAGTAGCCTTAATCGCTAAAATCTTACCGGGCATCGGTGAGCTAACCTTTGTGGCACCTTCACTTTGTACTGGAGCTGCGGCAGGTGTTTCAGAAGCTGCAGGCGCAGCGACAGGAGCTGCGGCCGAAGTTGCCGGTGAAGCAACAGGTGCCTGAGCAACCGGTGCAGCCACCGGAGTAGGTGCTGAGATACCTTCTTCAACAGATACATTATAGGTATTTCCGTTTACGGTTATTGTATAATATTTCATAATGAAATCCTCCTTGTTCATATGCACCTAGTGGTGCCGTTCTATATGCAAGTAGAATATGCTTCTCTTGCATTTCACCTAAGCGTTCATCCATTTCTTACTATTTGTTTTACGAATGGATCGAACCACAAACCCTCCAGCAGGTAGCTCATCACCCATGGAAGCATAAATAGCTGCTGTAATGACTGCAACCAATTCATGATCATTTATAAGATTCTCTTCGACCCTATTAACGTTGGTTTGCGTCGGATTTAAAGATAAATCATTGTTATCCAGATCAGAATTAGCATCCTTCAGATTTGGTTTGATATTAACAAAATAGGTGATACACATAATTAATATGATAACTGCTAAAACAACTACTGCACCAAACAACGTATTCAGCGTGATATAATTACTCAAATTACCTGAGAGAACCATTGTTTGGCTGATTAAAATGTACTGAATTGTACCCATAACTTCACCTCATTTATTTGGTACCATGCTTTTTGGCAGGGCGGGTCTCTCTTTTCGTAAACAGCATCTCGAAAGAATAAATGACATGCTTACGTACGGTTTCCGGTTCGATAATGTTATCTACATAACCTCTTCTAGCAGCAGCTTCTGCACTGGATTGTAATGATGCATATTCGGAGGCTTTTTCCTTCTGGACATTAAGTGATTCTTTGTCAAACATAATTTGGGCAGCTAAATCAGGTTCCATCATACCGATTTTGGCACTAGGAAGTGCATAAACTAAGTCTGCACCGATGTGTTTTGAATTCATTGTAACATATGCTGTTCCATAAGCTTTTCCAATAATTACGTTCACTTTAGGTACGGTTGCGTTAGCAAAGGCATGGGTTAATTTAGCAGAGGCAATTGCTATGTTCTTCTCCTCATCCATGGTTGCTCTGTACCCATTTACATTTGTTAGTGTTAATATTGGAATATCAAAGGCATCACAGAAATTAACAAAGTTCTGTGCTTTATAGCATCCTGCTGTTGTTAAGGTGCCGTCAAAGTTCTGGGTTACCTCACCGTCAGAGTTCGTTACTTGTGTACGGTTTGCAACTGCTCCCACGGTCATACCATTCAAGCGGATAAAACCAGTTACCATTTCCTTTGCGTAATCCTTTTTTATTTCAAAGAAAAAATTATTGTCTGAAATATCACTAAGGGCTTTTAATGTATCATTTACCTCAAAAGTTGGAAGTAAACGGTTTAAATCATCGGTACACTCGTCATACGATGCATTGTCTTCATTGTTGGAGGGTAAGATAGTAATTAAATTGCGGATTTGCAAAAGTACATCTGCTTCTGTATCACCTACATAATCTACTACTCCTGCTTCTGATTGAAAGGCAGCCTGCGCTGTATCACATTTCTCTTTATTATTGTTTAGTAAAGAGTTCGGAGAATTTACAAATAATCTTGCATTATTTCTTTCCATAAAAGAAAAATCACTTAAAGAAGTAAGAACCGCTAAACCGCCACCGCAACTGCCAAATACTGCAGTAATCTGAGGGATAACACCGGAAGCTAAGGTCTTCTTCAGGTAAATCTCTCCAAAGCCGTTTAACGCATCGGTTGCTTCCTGTAATCTAAGACCTGTGGAATCAATCAGTCCTATGACAGGGGCTCCTACTTTAAGTGCCAAATCATAAAGATGTGTTATTTTTTTCGCGTGCATTTCGCCAATTGAACCACCCATTGATGATGCATCCTGACTATAAACATAAACAAGACTACCATCAATAACACCATAGCCGGTAATTACGCCGTCAGCAGGTGCTTCTTTCTGCTGCAAATTAAAGTCTGTACTTCTTTTTGTAACGAAAGCGCCGACTTCAACAAAACTATTGTCGTCAAGCAAAGAAATAATTCTTTCTCTTGCTGACAGTTGTGCTGTACTGCTCATTTTCAGCCCTCCATTTTTCTATAGTTAATTTATAAAATCAATTCTCTGCCAATTTTAATTGTATTATATTTGCCTAAAAAAGGCAAGGAGAAATTAAGGCATTAATTTTTTGATTTTATTAATATCAAAACCCTTTCGGTATAAAGAGGCTATTAACTTTTGTTTTTGTTCGTTGTCTAGTTCTTCCGGTTTCTTCGTTTTCTTCGCAATAGCTTTTTTTAAAGCCATTAACTCTGCATCCTCTTGATTTTCTTCATAAACTTGTTCCATCACCTCATCAATAGCTTCTTTTTTTGCACCTTTTTGAAGGAGTTCATTTCGAATTACCATCTTACTCTTTGTATTCATCTTAGCTCTCACATAGAAGGCAATGACTCGCTCATCATTTAGATAACCATATTGATCAAGATATTCCATTACCCGGGAAATGATATCTTCCTTGTAATCTGCCTCTGCTAATTTCCTTCGCAACTCAGATTCCATACGATCCGAATACTTAAGTATAGCAAGGGCCTTTTGCTTTGCCCTTCGAAGGACAGTATCATTTAGAATAGTCTCTAAATGGATTGGACTAATCTCATCACCTTCTATTAGTTTATATGCTTTTATATCTTTTTGATATAGCAGAAAGGCATATTCATAGTCAATATATACTTTGACTTTTGATTTTTCCAATTCTTCCAAACGTGTTATCTGCATATGATCTCCTTACTGAATAAAATAAATTTTAGAAAATTTCGCTGTCCGTATTAAAAAAGGCCATCCAACTGAAAAGTAACTCTATAGGCGTCCGTTTCGAAGAACCTATATCGACTACTCCAATGGATAGCCCTTATTCATGACAAGTGAATTGGTTTGCTATTACTTACTCTATTACTTCGTTATAATTCTTAGCAGAGTTCAAGTTATATCTAGTTCTAACCAGTTCCTCAATCTCCGCGAAAATCTCAGGATTTTCCATTAAAAATTGCTTTGCATTCTCCCTACCCTGACCAATCTTAGAATCATTATAGGCATACCATGCACCACTCTTATTGATAATGCCGCATTCTGCCGCCAAATCAAGCACATCACCTTCTCTTGATATTCCTTTACCGAACATAATATCAAATTCTGCTTCTTTGAACGGTGGTGCAATCTTATTCTTAACAATCTTGATTCTGGTTCTATTACCTACAACTTCTCCACCTTGCTTTAAGGATTCAATTCTTCTCACATCAAGACGAATGGAAGCATAGAACTTCAAAGCACGTCCACCTGTGGTAGTCTCAGGATTACCAAACATAATACCCACCTTCTCACGAAGCTGATTGATGAATACAACAATACAATTTGATTTGCTGATAACCGCTGTTAACTTACGAAGCGCTTGAGACATCAATCTTGCCTGAAGACCTACATGGGCATCACCCATCTCGCCGTCGATTTCCGCCTTAGGAACCAAAGCAGCTACAGAGTCAATAATAACAATATCAACAGCACCGGAACGTACCATGGTCTCTGTAATCTCTAAGGCCTGTTCTCCGTTATCCGGTTGTGAAATATATAAATTATCAATGTCTACACCTATTTTCTTCGCGTAGACAGGGTCTAATGCATGTTCTGCATCAATAAAACCGGCGATACCGCCTCTTTTTTGAACCTCAGCTACCATATGTAAGGCTACTGTTGTCTTACCACTAGACTCTGGACCATAAACTTCTATAATTCTGCCCTTAGGAACACCGCCAAGTCCAAGTGCCACATCCAAACTGATGGAGCCGGTAGGAACAGTCTCGATATTCATATTCGCATTTGTATCACCAAGCTTCATAACTGAGCCTTTACCATATTGCTTTTCAATCTGCGCTAAGGCAGATTCCAATGCTCTAATTTTATCATCCTTTGCCATAATTAATCTCCTTTTTATGAGAGCCCTGCTCCCCAAAATACGAACTAATGTTCTTGTTATCATATTAACTTATTTTACTTACCTTGTCAATACTTATTACCTTACTTTTACAACACAAATTCACTTTATCATAGAATAAATTTAAATAATCCCATTAGGATCCTTTATAAGTTATTTGCGTTTTATTGATTGGAATGAAGCGATGTGAAGATTATCAGAAGGCAACACCATAGAAAATAAAATGTAATAGATACTAGATAAAGTCTTAGATTTCACTTTCATACATAACAGAATATAAAGATATTCATATTATATCAACATCTCTATATTCTGTAAATACTTTGGAACCTAGTGATAATTAACGAAAATTTATCGATTTTTTATGAAAACTATATATGTAATCAAATGACTAATAGAGCTTATTCGGCATACAAAGTTTTGGATTGTATCCATGATCAATAAGTGCTTGCACAATCTCCTTCTTATGCTCATGGCCGAAGGTTTCCATCGTAATGGTAAGTTCCACCGCGCTATTACGGTTGATACTGACAAACTGGTTATGATCCAAACGAATGACATTACCTTGTGCTTTTGCTATGATAGAAGCCACGTTTACCAACTCACCAGGTCTGTCCGGTAGTAAAACAGATACTGTAAATACTCTTCCTCTTTGAATTAATCCGTGCTGTACAACAGAAGCCACAGTAATAATATCCATATTACCTCCACTTAAAATGGATACTATTTTCTTATCCTTACAATTTAAATGTTTCAGAGCGGCAACCGTTAGTAAACCGGAATTTTCAACAACCATTTTATGATTTTCAATGATGTCTAGAAAATTAACGATTAACTCTGTATCCTCAATGGTTATGATATCATCTACGTATTTTTGAATGTACGGGAATACTACATCACCAGGAGTTTTAACTGCAGTACCATCTGCAATGGTATCCACCGACGAAAGGGTTAGGACCTCGCCCTGCTTTAAGGATTCCTTCATGCAGGCCGCACCGGCAGGTTCCACTCCAATCACCTTGACATTGGGATTTAACATCTTCGCTAAGGTTGCAACACCTGCAAGAAGGCCTCCACCTCCAACGGGTGCAAGTATAATGTCAACGGTTGGCAGATCTTTAAAAATCTCCATTGCAATTGTTCCTTGTCCCGTCGAAACGACCTCATCATTAAAGGGATGGATGAAAGTATACCCATGCTCGTTTGCTAATTGCATCGCATACTGGCAAGCTTCATCATATACATTACCATATAAAATTACTTCTGCACCATAACTTTTAGTACGGTTCACTTTTATTAATGGTGTAGTAGAGGGCATAACAATGATTGCTTTTGCCTGATAGAGCTTCGCTGCATAAGCGACACCCTGTGCGTGATTACCGGCTGATGCGGTAATGAGCCCTCTATCCCGTTCTTCCTGGGTCAATGTACTGATTTTATAGTATGCACCACGCACCTTATATGCACCGGTAAACTGCATATTCTCCGGTTTTAGGTATACTTTGTTTCCAGACTGTTCTGAAAAATAATCGCTATATACCAACTCTGTGCGTAGGATTACTTTTTTGACGGCCTCCGTTGCTTCCTCAAACTTATCTAATGTCATCATGGTATTAAACCTCCATCTATGTGCTAATCGCTATGACACCACATCAGCACATGTTTCATATTAATTCACATTTCAAAATTTTATCAATGAAATGCTTTAAAAGTTACTCCTTTATTCATTTTTTTCAAATAAAGCATTAATAAAATCGTCTGCATTAAACTTCTGCAAATCATCAATTTTCTCGCCAATACCAATATATTTTACCGGTATACCAAGTTCAGATTGGATTGCAATTGCGATTCCACCCTTTGCAGTACCATCTAACTTTGTCAAAACAATACCGGTGATATCAGCAACTTCATTAAATTCCTTTGCCTGTGCCAAAGCATTCTGCCCGGTGGTTCCGTCCAGGACTACAAGTGTTTCACGATAAGCCTCAGGATATTCGCGTTCGATAACACGATCAATTTTCTTAAGCTCCTCCATGAGATTTTTCTTATTGTGAAGACGTCCTGCGGTATCACAAAGAAGCACATCCACATTTCTTGCTTTTGCTGCGGTGACTGCATCAAAGATTACGGCAGCCGGATCAGAGCCTTCTTTTTGTGCAATAATTTCAACATTTGCTCTGTGTGCCCACTCTGTTAATTGCTCTATTGCGGCTGCTCGGAAGGTATCAGCTGCAGCCACCATAACTTTTTTACCCTTATCCTTCATTTGACCTGCTAACTTACCAACGGAGGTTGTTTTACCAACCCCATTAACACCGATTAGAAGAACCACGGACTTTTGATCCTCAAAGTCATAAGCAGAATCCCCTAACTGCATTTGTTCCTTCATACTGCTAATTAGAAGTGCCCTACATTCCACAGGATCTTTGATTTTGTTCTCCTTAACCTTCGCTCTTAGGTTCTCAATAATTGCTGTTGTGGTATTGATGCCTAAGTCTGCCATAATTAAAAGTTCTTCCAGTTCCTCATAAAAGTCATCATCAATACTGGAAAATCCGCTAAAGATTGCATCTATTCCATGTGCAATGCTGTTTCTTGTTTTTGATAATCCCTGTACTAATTTTCCGAAAAAGCCTGTCTTCTCTCCCATAAAACCTCCATTAACCTACTTACACTTTATTTTTCTAAAACTAATCGCAAATTATTTATTACTATTTCATTGCTTTCTTAATAAGATTTGGAAACGACTCTCTATTTATCCAATTCATTTTCAATTAAGCTAACGGATACTAACGCAGATACGCCCTTTTCCTGCATGGTAATACCATATAAAATATCAGCAGCAGCCATAGTACCTCTACGATGGGTAATTATTATAAACTGAGTATCCTTTGTTAATTTATTCAAGTATTTTGCAAATCTCTTTACATTTGAATCATCTAGGGCTGCTTCAATCTCATCCAATAAACAGAAGGGAGAAGGTTTTAGATTCTGAATTGCAAACAATAAAGAAATCGCTGTTAATGCTTTTTCACCACCGGATAACTGCATCATGTTCTGAAGCTTTTTGCCCGGAGGCTGTGCATTGATGCGAATACCTGCCTCAAGAATATCATCATTTTCTGTTAGTTCCAGATCCGCCTTACCACCACCAAAGAGCTCTTTGAATACAATGTCAAATTGTTCGTTGATGGCCTTGAACTTTTCAGCAAACTGATTACGCATTTCTGTATCCAATTCTTCAATAATTTGCAACAGAGCCGCTTCTGCCTTAATTAAATCCTCCCGTTGTGTTTGCAAGAATTCATAACGTTCCGATAGATTTTTATAATCTTCAATGGCATTGACATTAACATCGCCCAGTTCCTTAATCTTACCTTTAATTTCGGCAATCGCTTTCTTTGCTTGCGCTAATGAAATTTCTTCTTCTATGGGATAATCTAGCGCACTGGTGTATGTGAGTTCATACTCCTCCCACATATAAGTCATCAAAAGATCGGATTGCTCCATTAATTTATCCTTCTGACCATTTAAACGGAAGCATTCTTTATCAAGTTCATTCATTAGATTTGAAAGTTCTTCTCGTTTCGCAAAGAAATTCTTATGAATGCTATTAATTCTCTCTTTTTGAGCGGATCTGTCTTTGATTATCTTATCAAGACCGACGATAGAATCTTCATATGCCTTTACTTGGCCTTCGGTTTGCTCTATGGTCTTCTCTTTCTCTAAAACAGCCTGATAAGCCTTCTCAATATCTGCCTTCAACCCAGCTTCTTCTTCGTAGAGTCGTTCGATATCCCTCTTCACACGTTTTAAATTCTCTAAGAGGAACTGATTGTTTTGTTCAAAAGAGGATAATTCAAGCTTTAAGGCGGAGGTCTTTTCATTTGCTTCCTGCTCCTTAATTCGCTCTGTCTCCAATAACTGATT
>JAEWEO010000040.1 GCA_023389295.1 Bacillota bacterium | reverse complement strand
TATATCCGGTATAGCCCTTTTCGAAAATCCTTCCCATGTCCTCTTCTAAAATTCCGATTCCCGTATCCGATATGATTAATTTATTTTGCTCAAGCCTCAACGTAATTTGTCCCTGATTGGTATACTTGATTGCGTTCGATAATAGTTGTTCCAGCAAAAAGGACAGCCATTTACTGTCAGTCGTGACAGCTTTATGAAACTCCTCCAGGCTCACAGACAACCGTTTGTATATAAAGAGTGGCGCATACTTTTTAATACTCTGACTTACAATATCCTCCAGCGCATATTCCCGGATGACCAAATCGGAGGAAAGGTTCTTTATCTTCGTATATTGAAGTGCCAGCTCCACATACTGTTCTATTTTAAACAATTCAAGCTCCAGCAAATCCTGGTGCGGATATGATAAATTACTTTGCAGCGCAAGACGAATGGCAGAGATAGGAGTTTTGATCTGGTGAACCCATAAGGTATAATATTCTTCCTGCTCGCTGTGCATCGTCGTTAGCACCTCCTCATGAGTCTGAATTCTATCATACAACAATTCTATGATCTTTTGATACTCCTCCTCTATGGCACTCTTCGCCTCGGGAAACGGATGCCTGTCCGTACTTACCTTCTCTTCAATTTGCTCCAGAAACAAAATTTTCTGCCGGAAAAATATGAAATCATTTATACTGGATACTAATAGCAAAAAGGTCACAATAACAACTCCGTAAATTGTTGGTAATAAGGGTGCACCCGAAAGATACTGAATGAGCGGTATGAAAATAAGCATCACAATGTAGAGAAACAGGATGCCTTTATGACAACTCAAATATTTTCTAATCATGTATCAGATACCCCAATCCCTTTTTTGTATTAATGAAATCCCTTAACCCGCAGTCCTCTAATTTTTTTCGTAACCGATTTACATTAACTGTTAGTGTATTGTCATCAATAAAACTATTACTGTCCCATAGCTTTTTCATTAGTTGATCTCTGGTAACGATGCTATTTTTATTCTCCATTAAGCTCTGCAATATTTTATATTCGTTCTTGGTAAGCTCTATCTTCTTATCTTCATAAGTTAGGGTGGTATCATTTAAGTTTAGAATGACGTTTCCAACCGTAAGAGTTGTGATTTCCGAATAATAAGCATAAGTTCTGCGAAGAACTGCTTGAAGCTTCGCTACAACAATTTCAAGAGAAAATGGCTTGGTCACAAAGTCATCCGCTCCCATATTCATCGCCATAATGATATCCATGTTCTCTGTGTGTGAGGACAGAAAAACAATCGGTACTTTTGATATCTTCCTGATCTCATTGCACCAATAATAGCCATTGTAAAAGGGCAGAGCCAGATCTAACAAAACCAGATGGGGCTGGTACTCCGCAAAGACTTCCAACACCTTCATAAAATCAGTAATATGTATTACCTCAAACCCCCACTTCATTAAACCGTTCTCCAGTAGGGTTGCAATTGCAGTATCATCCTCTATGATTAATATCTTATACATAATTTTCCTCCATATGAAGTATATGTCAGATATAATGTTACCATAGGATAGCTTTTAATACAATTAAAGGATACTAATTAATAAAGTGTTCTTGCCGGAATTTCCTGCTGCACAGCTATTGAAACTAACGGGATATGGAACAGCGATCGAATGCGTCCCCTGCTTCCTTATATTGATTTATTCCTTTTAGATTTTAAGCATTATGACATAAGAGAACATAAAAATAATACCGGCTCTTCCAATGAACTGCTTTATAAAAATCTTGGCTTCTTGGAAGAGAATCGGAAGGCTGTTATATTAAGATGCCCGATAATCCCTGGAATTAATGACAAAAGGGAACATTTTGAAAGCATAGCACGCCTCTTACAAGAGCATGAAAATATTCTTGATTTTGAAATTATGCCCTATCATAATTTAGGTGTTGCAAAATGGTCCGAGGTAGGATTATCGGGTGAATTGAATGCTTTGAAATCGGTTGATAAAGCGTATAAAGAAGAATGGACTGCTATCGTAAATTCCTTCAGACCTTCTCAATCGTGAACATAGAGCCCGCTGCATTCCAGAGTCCCGGGAAGAATTTCATAATCTGCCACACACCGCCACCTTGTAATCCAAACTCAGGAATTAATCTTAGTTTCGCATTCATACTTCTTACATCATCAAACCATACCACATGCTGCACACCTTCTTCGTTGGTGTAATAGTAATAAGGTGATTGCGCTAATTCATCAAATAATATGGTTACACCATATTTTACGCCACGTTCAATTGCTTCCTGATTGCCAAGTGATTCTGCAGCAGTTTCTCCTTGAATAAATGGAAGGGGCCAATCATAAGCATAATTTGGCACTCCCATTAAGATCTTATTCGGATCAATTACCGATACACCGTATTCCAATACCTTTCTCATATTATTAATGGGAGAAGTTGCCATTGGCGGACCATAGGTATATCCCCATTCATAGGTCATCAAAAGTACTTCATCTGCAATTGCACCGATTCTAGGATAGTCATGGGCCTCGTATAATAATCCTGTCATTTCTCCCGAGGTCTTTGGTGCTAGTGCGACTAATGTTAGCAAACCTTCCTGATCCAACCTAGTATTGACAGCTGCAATAAAATTAATAAATGCATCCCGATCGGATGGTAAAATAAATTCAAAGTCAATATCAATGCCCTTATATCCCTTAGCTTGCATCGTGGTTACAATATTATTAATTAGTGTCGTCTGCGCCTCAGGATTAGCAAACATAGCACTTGCAATCTGAGTATCAAAAGCACCTTCCGCATTCATTGGTGCTAGTACCATTATCGGTGCCACCCCAAATTCCTGAGCAATCGCTATCATTTCTTCATCATCTGCAGGTACCAATTCTCCTTCCGGAGTAAAACCGTAATTAAAGATGGATAGGTAAGTTAGAAATGGTAGTGTCTTTCTTAAGACAGATCGGTCAATAAAGGTATAAGCATATCCATTGAATACTACGGTATCTATTATTTCATTATCGGCATAGTTTATAACGAGAACTGCTCCGGGTACTAGAAACTCATCCGCTGCAACCCGTGGATTATTCTGAAGAATCTGATTTGGATCCACCTCATATTGTCTAGCAATACTAAATAACGTATCCCCTTGTACTACCGTATGCGTAGTCTCGGGATATCGAATCCCAATACTTTGCCCAACTAAGAGACGATCTGGATTAGGTAGTTCATTTTCTATGATAATTCGTTCTGCAGATAGTCCATATTGTTCTGCTATGGAACTAATTGTGTCGCCTTCCTTCACAACATGAATTGTCATATTTTCAGCCTCCGGCTTATATAAAAACTTTATAATTAATATATGCTTCTTAAAATGGTTGGTGAAATACCTTGTCCGGATTGCATCCTTATGAATTTTGTCGTATAATATATATGGTTTACTTTGCCTTATTAGTTTGTCTATACGCATAAATATTTGGACAGTGCAAATAACAGACTATAAATACAGAATCAAATGGAGGTTACTATGAATAATTATAAAGAAGTTATGCCTGAGTTATTAAGAAAGAATCCCTTTCAAGCCATCGGCAAGGATTGGATGCTAATAACAGCCGGTAATGGCGATGATGTAAATACCATGACTGCTTCCTGGGGTGGATTTGGAGTGATGTACGGAAAAAATGTAGCTTTTATCGTCGTTCGTCCGCAACGTTATACAAAAGAATTCATTGACAGAGAAGATACTTTTTCCTTAAGTTTTCTTGAGAAGAAAAAATATAAATCCGTTTTGAATTATCTTGGTACCGTTTCAGGAAGAACAGAGGATAAAATCAAAAAATCCGGTCTTACTCTGGATCATGTTGATGAAACACCATTTTTCAACGAGGCTCACTATGTTTTTATCTGTAAAAAATTATATCAGCAGCCTATGCAAGGTGACTGTCTTGTAAATGAAAAATTAGATCTAACCTATTATCCGGATAAAGATTACCATGTGTTATATATTGCTGAGATTACAAAAGCTTTACAGGCAACCAGACAATCAGGAAATTAAAAATTATATACTTAATTTCTACACTAAACATAAAATTCCTTACATTACCCATACAAAAAGGTAACGTAAGGAATTATTTATATATTAGCGTACATTCTTCGCAAGTTTTATCTTTGTAAGTCCTTTGCGTTGTAGTTTTTATTATAACTCCCTTATCTTCAAATCAGTTACTCGTGCCAAAATGTTATTCTTGGTAACTGTATTATTGATCATTTCTACCAGTTCCTCTTTATAAATCATTAAGATCTCAGAGAGCAAGGCATCTCTTTGTTCGGATGGGATTGCTTCTATTGCAGCTAGTAAAATCTTTGATGGTAATTCCTTTTTTCCTATAAGAAGATTTCCAAGATCACTAGCTTTACTTTCTTGCTTTTGCAGTAGCTGTAAAAGCATTGGTGTAAGA
>JAEWEO010000016.1 GCA_023389295.1 Bacillota bacterium | reverse complement strand
TACACTTATTATATTAGGATGCAGCAGGAAGGGATGTGTACATGTGTTTAATTTGAAGTCTGAATTTGAGCCTTCCGGTGTTCAGCCGGAAGCGATTAAGGCCTTAGTTGAGGGCTTTCAAAGTGGTAACCAATGCCAGACGCTACTGGGTGTTACCGGTTCGGGTAAGACCTTTACCATGGCGAATGTAATTCAACAGATTCAAAAGCCAACGCTTATCATCGCACATAATAAAACTTTGGCTGCCCAACTTTATGGAGAATTCAAGGAATTCTTTCCGGAAAATGCGGTAGAATATTTTGTCAGTTATTATGATTACTATCAACCGGAAGCCTATGTTCCCTCCACAGATACTTATATTGAAAAAGATTCCTCTATTAACGATGAGATTGATAAGCTCAGACACTCAGCCACAGCCTCCTTATCAGAGCGTAAGGATGTCATTATTATTGCGAGTGTTTCCTGTATTTATGGTTTGGGTAGCCCCATTGATTATCAGGACATGGTGATTTCTCTTAGACCAGGAATGATAAAGGATCGTGATGAGATTCTTAAGAAGTTAATTGAAATACAATACGATCGTAACGACATGGACTTTAAACGTGGAACATTTCGTGTTCGCGGTGATGTTGTGGAAATATTTCCTGCCTCTTCTGCCGAGTTAGCTGTAAGGATTGAGTTCTTTGGTGATGAGGTGGAACGAATTCTGGAGATAGATACTTTGACAGGTGAGATTAAAAGTAGCTTAGAGCATATGGTAATTTTCCCTGCATCTCATTATGTTGTTGCGCCAGATAAATTAGAAGAAGCAGTTAAGAATATAGAAGAAGAGCTTACGGAGCGAGTAAGATATTTTAAGAGTGAGGATAAGCTATTAGAGGCACAGAGAATATCGGAGAGAACCAATTTTGACATTGAGATGCTTAGAGAAACCGGTTTTTGCTCCGGAGTTGAGAATTATTCTAGACATCTTACGGGATTACCGGCAGGTTCTCCCCCTCATACGCTGATGGATTATTTTCCGGAGGACTTTATGATAATCATAGATGAATCCCATATCACACTTCCTCAAATCAGAGGTATGTATGCAGGTGACAGATCACGTAAAACAACATTGGTAGATTATGGTTTTCGTCTTCCCTCCGCTTTAGACAATCGTCCTCTTAACTTCCAGGAGTTTGAGAGTAAGATCAGCCAGATTTTATTCGTATCTGCAACCCCGTCCGTTTATGAGAGCGAGCATGAACTTCTTCGTACGGAACAGGTGATCAGACCGACAGGCTTACTTGATCCCGAGGTATCTGTTCGACCGGTTGCAGGACAGATTGACGACCTTTTGGGTGAGATTCATAAGGAATTAGAGAAGAAGAATAAGGTTCTTGTAACAACCTTGACAAAGAAGATGGCAGAGGATTTAACAACTTATTTAAGGGAAGTAGGCATTCGTGTAAAATATCTGCACTCTGATATCGATACGCTAGAACGTTCTGAAATTATCCGTGATATGCGAATGGATTTGTTCGATGTATTAGTAGGTATCAATCTTCTTAGAGAAGGTCTTGATATCCCTGAGGTAGGTTTGGTTGCGATACTCGACGCTGATAAAGAAGGGTTTTTACGTTCTGAAACTTCTTTGATTCAGACGATTGGTCGAGCGGCTCGTAATGCAGATGGACATGTTGTTATGTATGCCGATAAGATGACAGATTCCATGAATAAGGCTATATCCGAGACGAACCGAAGAAGAGCAATACAGCAGGCTTATAATGAAGCACATGGAATTACTCCTACGACAATTAAAAAGAAGGTTCGAGATTTAATCAGTATCTCTAAGAAAGCAGAGAGCAGTAGCTCCGATGAGAAGGATCTAGAATCCATGTCAAAGAAGGAATTAGAGGCACTTGTTAAGACGATAACCAAACAGATGCATACGGCAGCTGCAGAGCTTAACTTTGAGCAAGCTGCTATCTTAAGAGATAAGATGGTTGAGATTAAAAAACACATTCTGGAAACATCTTCCTAACTTTGAAATATGAGTAGACCTATATAGGTATAGTTAAGTATTAAACTGTTGTTGATGAGAAGTTAAATATATGATTGTAAATAACCAAATTTATTATATGAGATTTATTTACAAAGATAAATTAGAATAGGTGGAACTATGGCAGAAAAGAAGAATTATATAAGAATTAGAGGTGCTAAGGAGAACAACTTAAAGAATATTAGCCTTGAGATTCCCAGAGACCAGTTTGTTGTTTTGACAGGACTTAGCGGTTCCGGCAAATCCTCTCTGGCATTTGATACGATATATGCAGAAGGTCAAAGAAGATATATGGAATCCTTATCTTCTTATGCAAGACAGTTCTTAGGTCAGATGGAGAAGCCAAATGTGGAGAGTATCGAAGGTTTGCCACCAGCGATCTCCATTGACCAGAAATCTACAAATCGTAATCCACGTTCTACCGTAGGAACAGTAACGGAAATCTATGATTATTTCCGTCTGCTTTACGCAAGAATCGGTGTTCCTCATTGTCCGGAGTGTGGCAAGGAAATTAGAAAACAAACCGTGGATCAGATGGTAGATGAAATTATGGGTCTAACGGAAGGTACAAAAATTCAGCTACTTGCTCCTGTTGTCCGTGGCCGAAAAGGCGAGCATGTGAAGCTCTTTGAGCAAGCCAAACGCAGCGGCTATGTCAGAGTAAGAGTGGATGGTAATTTATATGATTTATCCGAAGAAATTAAACTGGAGAAGAATATCAAACATAATATAGAGGTCATCGTAGATCGTCTTGTTGTGAAAGAGGGAATTGAGAAAAGACTTGCAGATTCCATTGAAAGTGTACTTAAATTAGCTGAGGGTCTTCTCATTGTTGATGTTATAGGCGGTGAGCAGATAATGCTTAGCCAGAATTTTGCTTGTCCTGACTGTAGCATTAGCATCGATGAGATTGAACCCAGAAATTTCTCGTTCAATAATCCTTTTGGAGCATGTCCTGATTGTCATGGTATCGGTATTAAGATGGAATTTGATGAGGAACTTTTGGTACCGGATCGTGACAAAAGCTTAATAGATGGAGCAGTCGCAGCTCCCGGATGGGCATCCATTGTTGACAAGGGTAGTTATTCCAGAAGTATTCTTGAAGCATTAGCAAAAGAATACAAATTTGATTTAAATACACCGTATAATGAACTTTCAGAGGAAGCCAAGAGAATCTTCATTCATGGCACGGATGGCAAGGTTGTTAAAGTACATTACCGTGGTCAAAGAGGTGTCGGTGTCTATGATGTTGCTTTTGAAGGGTTAATTCGCAACGTAGAGAGACGTTATAGGGAAACTTCTTCTGAGGGTGTAAAGCAGGAGTATGAGTCCTTCATGAGAACAACTCCTTGTAAGGAATGTAATGGTAAACGTCTAAAGAAAGAATCGCTAGCGGTTACGGTAGGAGATAAGAATATTTCCGAGGTAACGGAGTATTCAATTCGCGACCTAGCTGATTTTATGCAGAAGCTTCAATTAACTTCAATGCAGTTAAAAATTGGTGAGTTGGTACTTAGGGAGATAAAAGCCAGACTTAGCTTTTTGATGGATGTTGGCCTCGATTATCTTACTTTAGGAAGAGCCACAGGTAGCTTATCCGGTGGAGAATCCCAAAGAATCAGGTTGGCAACTCAGATTGGATCAGGACTGGTGGGAGTTGCATATATCCTTGATGAACCGAGTATTGGGCTTCATCAAAGAGACAATGATAAACTCTTAAAAGCTCTAAAGAATCTGAAGGATTTAGGTAATACTCTTATCGTAGTAGAACATGATGAAGATACTATGTTCGCAGCAGACTATATTATTGATATCGGTCCCGGTGCAGGAGAACATGGTGGAGAGGTAATTGCTTGTGGTACTGCAAAGCAGATTATGAAGGCGAAGAACTCTATCACAGGTGCATATTTGAGTGGGAAAATTAAGATTCCGGTTCCAAAGGAAAGAAGAACTCCTACGGGATACCTATCAATACTAGGTGCTAGTGAAAACAATCTTAAGAATATTGATGTTGACATACCTCTTGGAGTAATGACCTGTGTAACAGGTGTTTCTGGTTCCGGTAAGAGCTCCTTGGTTACAGAGATTCTGCATAAACGTCTTGCGAGAGAATTAAACCGTGCAAGAACGATACCGGGTAAACATAAGGATATGAGAGGAATCGATCAATTGGACAAGGTTATTAATATCGACCAGTCACCCATTGGAAGAACTCCTAGATCCAATCCTGCTACCTATACCGGTGTATTTGATCAAATTAGAGATTTGTTTGCTGCCACTCAAGATGCTAAGATGAAGGGCTACTCCAAAGGAAGATTTAGCTTCAATGTGAAGGGCGGACGTTGTGAAGCTTGTAGCGGAGATGGAATCTTAAAAATTGAGATGAACTTTTTACCGGATATCTATGTACCTTGTGAGGTATGTGATGGTAAGCGATATAACAGAGAGACCTTAGAAGTGAAATATAAAGGAAAGAGCATCTATGATGTGTTAAATATGACAGTGGAAGAAGCAGTTCGTTTCTTTGAAAATGTCCCTTCCATAAAAAGAAAAATAGAAACTCTAAATGATGTTGGATTATCCTATCTTCGATTAGGACATCCTTCCACCTCTCTTTCCGGTGGTGAAGCCCAGAGAATTAAGTTGGCTACAGAGTTAAGTAAAAGAAGTACCGGTAAGACAATCTATATCCTGGATGAGCCGACTACGGGACTACATTTTGCAGATGTTCATAAATTAATTGAGATTATGAAGCGTTTTTCGGATACGGGGAATACTGTCGTTGTAATTGAACACAATCTGGATGTTATCAAAACAGCGGATTATATTATTGACATTGGGCCGGAGGGCGGCGATAAAGGTGGAACTGTGATTGCGCAAGGGACACCGGAGGAAATTGCACAAAATGAGAATTCTCATACCGGACGTTACGTTAAGAAATATTTAGAACAATAACAATATTAAAACAATAACAATATTAAAACAATAACAATAATAAAACAACGAGTGGCACGCTTCGAGAATCTCTCTTATGTTCAACAAGATGAATTAGCAAGTTATTTTACCTGTCATGAATAATAGAAATATAGAAGTATAGAAAATATAGAAATATCGCCTCGACTATTTAAGTCGGGGCATATTTCAATACATGATTCATAAAATGTCTGCGAAGCTGACATTTTTGAATATTAAGAAGGAAGAAACAAGAAGTCTGTGTTTTGAGAAATATTAACACAAACATAAGTTGCGCATATTAAGCGCAGGAATGGAGGACGGTATGAATAACGGCTTTTATGCGATGATGTCAAGAATGAAGTTAATTGAGCGTTGGGCGTTAATGCGCAATTCCATTACGGAGAATATAAGTGAACACTCCTTGGAGGTAAGTATCCTAGCTCATGCACTTGCTATTATCAGTAATGTTAGATTAGGTAAGCAGCTGAATGCGGAAAAGGCGGCACTAATTGGGATTTATCATGATGCAACAGAGATTATAACCGGAGATATGCCTACACCGATTAAATATTTTAATGAAGACATACAAGGAGCTTTTAAAGCGGTAGAACAGGCAGCAGCAAATCGATTATTGGAAATGCTACCACAAGATATTAGGGAGAGTTACATATCATTATTTAATCCGGAGGAAGAAGAACTTTATCTATGGAAGCTGGTTAAGGCTGCCGATAAGTTATCCGCTCTAATTAAATGCATTGAGGAGAGGAAGGCTGGCAACACGGAGTTCTTAAGTGCAGAACAATCAATCACATCGATTCTATCATCGATGGAATTGGAAGAGGTAACTATCTTTATGAAGGAATTTCTTCCGGCTTATGACCAGACCTTGGATGAGTTGAATAGCCCGAGATAATTTTTGCAACCAATGGTTGACTTTATTTATCATAGCATAGTAAATGGCGATGTTGAATGGTTTCAAGGTTATGAGGAGATTAATATCTTAAAGCATCAATGGAAGATATCAAGAAGATAATAAGATAGTAGGGTGATAGGAATAAAATTTGGGCATCGCACTAAATGTGCGTTGCCCTTTTCACGTTAATGATGCTTAGTAAAAATTTCATATGCGGCATAACGGAATATCAGTTCATTCCATGATTTAACTAGTATATATTTGCTAATTTTGGTGGAAATCATTGCTTAAATTGGAAAGAAAGTCTATAATTGTAATTGAAAGGGAAACTATCGAGAAAATCGAGTGGCTTTTGTTTGTATAGAAAGGATGTAATACCATATGAAAGAATCAAGGGCAGGGAATTTGGATCATTGTAAAATAGATAAACGTATGAATTTGCTTTTTAAGATGGGAGTAGTAGTAATCTTATTAAGTGTAGTATATTTATTCATTTCGAAAGGGCAACTTGTTAACTCAAATGCAAATACCCAAGTAAATGTAAGGATTGACTATATAGAAGAGCTAGCATATGTTACATCCTATACAGGCAGCTATAAGTTTTACATGAGTACGGATAAAATGAAAAACTGGGAATTGTTAGACACAAGTGGTGTAGTAGATCTTTCGACCATCCTATCCTCAAAGCCTGTAACGGTCTATTTTAAAGGAAATAATGATACGAATCCCGTAGAAATAATTCTCGAGGGAGAAGATAATACATTACAGGCAAAGTATGAAGTTATTGAAGGTGTTGGTAGAATTACATATACGGCAGCAGGAGCGGTGGAATATCGCAAAGGCAATAATGGTGCGTGGAAGACTGCATATAATAATATCTTTACCTCCATTTATGAAATAAAAGGTGCAACACTATCATTTCGTACTGCTGCAACTGCAACAAAGCGGGCGGGAAAAGTTGTATCGGTAAAAATACC
>JAEWEO010000008.1 GCA_023389295.1 Bacillota bacterium | reverse complement strand
CACTTCATACTCCCGGCCATACCGCTGGTGGTTGCTGCTACTATCTTGCAGAGCAAGAAATAGTAATTAGTGGGGATACCTTGTTCTTAGAAGATATCGGTAGAGCAGATCTTCCTACCGGTAATTTGACACAGCTGATTGAGTCCATCAAAAAAGAGCTAATGCCACTTGAGGATCAAGTGAAGGTATATCCCGGTCATGGAGCTCCTACCACCATAGGTCATGAACGAAATTATAATATGTATTTGACAGGGGATCCTAGGATGTTTGAGTAATAGATACAACCGTAAGTAATGGTATGGTAGTATCTACAGTATAAAGAGCAGGAACATCAAAGATGGGAATGCAAAGGATGGAGGAAATATTATTTTTATACTATTAGCGGATAAATCATATGAAAATGACGTGTATCCTTTGGCTAAAGCCTTCTATCCTGAAGATACGGTTAAAGTTTATTCTTTCGAAGAATATGAAGATATAAAGCCGCAGACAGATAAGGAAGGGCAAAGAGTGTTTCGTATCTTGATAACATCGGAGCAGATAACTGTTACTGATGAGCAGGGGAATCAAAACCAGATTGCTTTGTCTAATACACTTCCAAAGCCCAGGTATAAAAATGCAATGAAACGCTTTTTGTACGAAATTTTTCAAAGAGATACCGGTAACATTCTTCCGTGGGGAATACTTACGGGAATACGCCCGACCAAACTGGTGTATGAAATGTTAGAGCAAGGTATGCAGGATGAAGAAATTAAAGGAAAGATGCGTACAGAGTACCTTTGCTCGGATAAGAAAATTGAAATGAGCATTGAGATTGCAAGAAGAGAATTAGAGCTTCTTGAGGCAATGGATTATAAGAAGGGTTATAGTCTGTACATTGGAATACCCTTTTGTCCGACCACTTGCCTTTATTGCTCCTTTACCTCTTATTCTATTACAAAGTATCAGGAGCTGGTAGAGGATTATTTGAACGCGCTGGAAAAGGAAATTGATTATGCGGCTACCTGTTTTCCAAACAAAAAATTAACTACCGTTTATTTTGGTGGAGGAACGCCAACGACATTAACTGCGGATCAGTTAGATCGCCTTCTTTGTCGGATAAAAGAAAGGTTTGACTTTACTTATGTCAAAGAATTCTGTGTGGAAGCAGGGAGACCGGACAGTATTACAAAAGAGAAGCTTTTGGTATTAAAGAAATGGGGAGTTGACCGCATTAGTATCAATCCCCAGAGCATGCAGCAAAAAACTCTGGATTTGATCGGAAGACGCCATACGGTAGAAGAAATTAAGGAAGCTTATTACCTGGCAAGGGAGACCGGGCATGATAATATCAATATGGATGTCATCATCGGTCTGCCGGGTGAGGATCCGGAAGATGTAGAAAGTACTTTGGCACAGATTAAGAGCCTTGATCCGGATAGCCTGACCGTACACACCTTAGCTCTTAAAAGAGCAGCAAGACTTAATATAGAGAAGGATAATTACTCAGAGCTACGAGCGAGAGAAGTACCAAAAATGATGGATCTCGCAATAAAATTTGCCAAAGACAATCATTATCTCCCATATTATCTCTACAGACAGAAGAATATGGCAGATAATCTCGAAAATATTGGTTACTCCAAATATGGTAAAGAGGGAATATATAATATCCTAATTATGGAGGAACAACAAACAATTCTGGCTCTTGGAGCCGGTGGCATGTCCAAATTCGTTTTCCATGAGGAGAACCGAATTGAGCGTGTAGATAATGTAAAGAGTGTCACAGATTACATTAGTAGAATTGATGAAATGATTGAAAGAAAGAAAAGCTTTATTAAGGCTCATTTTCTGGAAGACTCCCAGGAAAGAGAGAAATAATTTTAGAAAAATGATATAGAAAAGCTTTGCATTTTATATATCACTTAAATATATGATAAGTCACATAGAACGGAGGACTAAGATGATTACACAAAGACCAAAAGGAACGCAGGATTGGTATGGTGCAAATATGCATAAGCGTACCATCGTAGAAGGTATTGCCAGAAAGATTTGTAAGACCTACAATATAAAGGAGATTATTACTCCTGCTTTTGAACATACGGTTCTCTTCCAAAGAGGTGTTGGAGAAACAACGGACGTTGTTCAGAAGGAAATGTATACCTTTGATGATAAAGGACATCGTAGTATTACCTTAAAACCAGAGGGAACAGCAGGAGCAGTCCGTGCATATCTGGAGAATAGTCTTTATGCAGAAAGCCAACCAACGAAGCTTTTTTACTTTACTCAGGCATTTCGTTATGAGAATCCCCAGAGTGGGCGTCTTCGCCAGCATCATCAATTTGGCATCGAGTTTTTTGGTTCCTCCAGTCCTTTGGCTGAAGTAGAGCTTATTTCTTTATTAACGGAGTTCATGAAGGAGCTTGGATTAAAGGGCGCTAAACTTCATATCAACAGCATTGGCTGTGGTAATTGTCGTAAGAGCTATAATGAAGCCTTGTTAACCTATTTAAGACAGCACGAAGATCAGCTTTGTCCTACCTGTCGTGAGAGAATGCTTAAGAATCCCCTACGTGTTATTGACTGCAAGGTGCCCTCTTGTAAGGTAATTGTTAAAGATGCTCCAAGAACCATAGAATATCTGGATGAGGAGTGCAAAAATCATTTTGATGAATTGCAAAAACTTTTACATGAAATGGAAATCCCTTTTGAAGTGGATACCGGTATTGTAAGAGGTTTAGATTACTATACTAAGACAGTTTTTGAATTTGTTAACGCAGATGGATTTACCCTCTGCGGTGGTGGAAGATACGATAATCTAATTCATGAGGTTGATGAAAAGCAGAATATTCCTGCCGTTGGTTTCGGTTTTGGTATTGAACGTATTATCAATGAGTTGGAGGCGGAGGGCGCTATTCTTGAGCCTGAACCCGCTGTTACATTATATGTTGGTATCTTAGGACAGGAAGCAAAAGCAAGTGCTTTCAAATTAGTGCAGAAGCTTCGTGGCAAAGGCGTTATTGTTGAGACGGATTATATGGATCGTAGTGTAAAGGCTCAGATGAAATATGCGAATAAAATCGGAGCAAAGAATACGGTTATCATCGGCGCTGATGAATTATCGAATAACAAAGCGAAAGTTAAGAACATGGAAACAGGAGAGCAGACCGAAATCGCTCTTGACCAAATTGCTGATTTGTTTGTAAAGTAGGACGTAGATTAAGAATAGAATAGTTAGGATGAAAGGCCTTGAAAGGAAGTTCTTCGTTTCGAGGTCTTTTTGAGTGCAAATAACGCAAAATTAATCAAAATATGACAACTTTTTCACAAAATGTCGAATCAAACATTGAATTATGTTGTTAAAAATGATAACATACAAAGGCAGATGTTAATCTATGTTTTGATATAAAGTATGACTTTAGATTTATATAAATAATGAGTATTACATTTAAATATTAGGTTTTGACGTTAGCTTTTAATATAAATTGTACAGACAAATTAGTTAAATTATGATAAATCTTGGAGGTTACTATGAGAAGGGTAATGATAGTGGACGATGCTGCTTTTATGAGGTTTACAATAAAGCATATACTAGAGAAAAATGATTTTCTGCTAGTGGAAGAGGCAGATAATGGCGAAGATGCAATACGTAAGTATAAAGAAGCAAAACCTGACATCGTAACTATGGATATTACAATGCCTCAGATGAATGGAATAGAAGCCTTAAAAGCAATCAAAGCTTATGATCCGGAGGCGAAAATCGTTATGGTTTCTGCCATGGGACAGGAGGAAATGGTAATGGAGGCAATCATGAACGGTGCAAAATCCTTTCTTGTTAAGCCTTTTAAGGAGGAGCAAGTGGTCAAAACGTTAAAAAATATTTAACAGAAATAACATAATCTAATAGAATTCTCCCGGATTGATGGTACCCTTAAGGATGAATTATGAGAGCTGCCAGGTCCTGGGAGTTTTTCGTTTACAAAAAACCATAAGCTATTTATTTAGGGAGTAATAAGGCATACTGGTTTAAAAATATGGTGGACATCTATTGTAAAATGGATTAAAATAATTGCATTGGACAGATTTTGATAGAAAAGATTTAGGATAAGGAGAATTAAGAGAATCATGGCAGAAGCAATGAAAGGCTTGCACAGGAGCCACAGATGTACGGAAGTATCCAATCAGAATATCGGTGAAACTGTAACCGTGATGGGTTGGGTTCAAAAGAGCAGAAATAAGGGTGGAATTATCTTTGTTGATATGAGAGATCGTTCCGGCCTATTACAAATTATATTTGAGGAAAGTGATTGCGGCAGCGAGAATTTTAGCAAAGCAGAGAAATTAAGAAGTGAGTTTGTAATCGCTGTTGTAGGTACTGTAGTAGCACGTTCCGGTGCCATCAATGAGAATTTGGCGACAGGTGATATAGAAATTAGAGCGACGCAGTTACGTATCTTATCTGAGGCAGAAACACCCCCATTTCCAATTGAAGAAAATTCTAAAACGAAGGAAGATTTAAGACTGAAATATCGTTACTTAGACCTTAGAAGACCTGATCTACAGAAAAATTTAATTCTTCGCAGTAAGGTTGCTACAGTAACCCGTCAGTTCTTAGCTGAGGAAGGTTTCCTTGAGATTGAGACACCCGTATTAACAAAGAGTACCCCCGAGGGAGCAAGAGATTATCTGGTTCCAAGTCGTGTACATCCCGGTAACTTTTATGCATTACCTCAGTCACCTCAGATATTTAAGCAATTATTGATGTGCTCTGGCTATGATCGTTATTTCCAGATTGTAAAATGCTTCCGTGATGAAGATTTGCGTGCGGATAGACAGCCGGAATTTACACAAATTGATATGGAGTTATCTTTTGTTGATGTTGAGGATGTATTAGACATTAATGAACGTCTTCTTCATAAAATGTTTAAAGAAAGTATCGGAATTGATATTGAGCTTCCAATTCAAAGAATGACTTACAAAGAGGCGATGGAGCGTTTTGGTTCAGACAAACCGGATATTCGTTTTGGCCTTGAATTAAAGAATGTATCGGAAGTGGTTAAAGATTGCGGATTTGCTGTATTTACAGCGGCACTTGCAAATGGTGGTTCTGTACGTGGTATTAATGCAGAAGGACAAGCAGATATGCCAAGAAAGAAAATTGATGCCTTGGTTGCCTTTGTGAAGGATTATGGCGCAAAGGGTCTTGCATATCTTGCTATTGATGCAGAAGGCGCTTACAAATCCTCCTTTGCCAAGTTCATGACAGAGGAAGAGCTAGGCGCTCTGGTAGCTGCAATGAACGGTAAACCAGGTGACTTATTACTATTTGCAGCAGATGAGGATGAGATTGTATTTGCGGCTCTTGGTGCGTTACGTGTTGAGATTGCAAAGAATCTTGGATTATTAAATAAAGATGATTATAAATTCCTTTGGATTACAGAGTTTCCTTTATTGGAATATTCAAAAGAAGAGGGTAGATATACTGCAAAGCATCATCCATTTACCATGCCTATGGATGAGGATCTTGCATTACTTGATACGGATCCCGGAAAAGTTAGGGCAAAGGCTTATGATATCACGTTAAATGGTACTGAGATTGGCGGAGGTTCCGTAAGAATATTCCAAAGCGATGTGCAGGAGAAGATGTTTGAAGTACTAGGTTTTACGAAAGAAGCTGCTTATGAACGTTTTGGCTTCCTTCTAAATGCCTTCAAATATGGTGTTCCGCCTCATGCAGGACTTGCATATGGTTTGGATCGTCTTGTTATGTTAATGACGAAGGAAGATAGTATACGCGATGTTATTGCATTCCCTAAGGTTAAGGATGCTTCTTGCTTGATGACAGAAGCACCTAATTTGGTTGATAAGAAACAATTAGAAGAACTGGGAATTGCCCTGGGCGTAGAAGAAAATAATATATGGATGTAATCTTACTTAAAATTGTCCTTGGATATTTTGTTATAATGAGTGTGATTTGCTATATTCTCATGGGTGTGGATAAGCAAAGAGCCAGAAGGAAGGAGTGGCGAATACCGGAGAGGGTCTTATTAGTGACAGCCTTTATCGGTGGAGGAATTGGCTCCTTCTTAGGTATGTATGCTTTTCGACATAAAACTAAGCATATGAAGTTTGTTCTATCATTACCAATAGCCGCAGCCATCTATGGATATCTGATCTATCAAATCATTCTTAGACTGAACTAATAGCAAGAGAATCTATAAAATGAAGATCTGTGAAGTTTCTTAAGTGTGAGAAGCATCACAGATCTTTTTGTGGTATCGGGCATGTTAGCGTGAGGAAGCCTTTGTTGCATGAAACTAAGACTAGCAGTTGACGGGATTTTAAGGTGCTAAATAACTTAATGCTAAATAATTATGTCGACAAAAAATGTTTGACATGATTCGGAAAGAGTGTTATTATTAGGTTGTCGCAAAAGTTAGAAAGAAGCGATTAAATATTTTTTATTTTGGAGGAATTATACATGAACAAAGGTACAGTAAAGTGGTTCAACAACCAAAAAGGATTTGGATTTATCTCTGATGAGCAGGGTAACGATGTATTCGTTCACTACAGCGGTCTTAACATGGACGGCTTCAAGTCTTTAGAAGAAGGCCAAGAAGTTGAGTTCGAAGTAGTTCAAGGAGCTAAGGGTCCTCAGGCAACTAACGTAGTAAGATTATAATCAATGTTGGGTTTACAGTGTACCTTTTTCTAGACTATAAATTTTGTTTTTTGAAATAAGTTTATAAAGAAATAGTGTTATATTGTTAGAACGATTGATTAAAGGTTATCCTTAAGGAATACTTCCTTAAGGATAACCTTTTTTTAATGACTAATTGTATTACATTACCAAAATTGGAATAGAGCGGATAATTATGTGTAGTTAAGCCGTGAATTCAATTTGTACGTATAACTTACTTAATAGATAGTAGAGTGGTTTAAATAGAACGAGAGCGATGGAGATATTCGACACACCATGAATTGCATCGAAGGGAAATCCAGCAACCCAGTAAGCCATACCGGTGGCCACACCACCTGTAATAAAATATGGAATGGAACATAAAGCTCCAAAAAACAAACCATATAGACCTGAGACTAGTGACCAAGTAAAAACGGATTGATGTCTGCGTAACATTCGGACAATAAAATATAAAATAGTCCAAACATAAAGATAATTAAACCACCACAGGCCAAATCCATATAGGAAGCCTTCCAGCATAACAAAGATGTAGATAATATAAAGTGTTTTACGTCCCAAAACCAAAGTAAATAAAATAATCAGTAAAGATACCAATTCAATATTTGGAAGGATCCTTAATGCAACTTGGACTGTAATTAAAATGGCGCTCAACATACCAATGACGGCAATGTCTCTCATCTTTAATTTATTCTTCATGGTGTTTACTCGGATGATTAGTAACCGACGGTAAGGGTGATTTCAAAATGATCACCATCTGCTATTGGGGTTTCATCTACACCGGTAAATACATCTTCGCCATCCTTGGTGATACACCACCATTCCTGATTAGCATCATTTGCAACATATCCATTTACCTCTGTAATGAATAAACCGTAATCACCTTCAGTACCTTTGATAAGATCTTGTTCTTCCAAAGCTTGTCGTAAGTATTCAGCATCGGTTCTTAGGGTAAAATCCTTAGTTTCGGCATCAGGCATGACAACCTCAACAAATACTTCCTTGGACCCCTTTGCAGTTTCCGGTTTGAGGCTGTTATAAGCAACTAACATACCAATTGCTAATAACGCTACAATACCAAATGCAATAATACCTTTGATAAAATTCTTTTTCATGATTCTTTCTCCTTTTTGTTGTAATAAAAAAATCCTTACCCACAAAATAGGAAAAAGGACAATAAAATCATGCTGCTAGTGCAGCTGCTTTATTGTACCCTCGTCCAAATCCTCGTGGAGCTTATGGTACCGGTAATAAGCAGGTCTTCTGACTTTTGGATCTTCATTCGTATCGCATCTTCCCAGTACTACCAGTGATGGTTACAAGGTATAACCTTGCCGAAACGAACTCCCCAATTACAGCGGCGAGACCGTACAGGATTTTAACCTGTTTCCCTATTATGTCGGTTAAATCAGTTCTAAACCCGATGATAACCAACCACTTATTCCGAACATTAGTTGTTACGTGCTCAGTATATCACCAAGGTTTAACGGTGTCAATAAGGTGAAAAATGATTTTATATGACGTAAAATGATGGTTTAAGCGGTGATATTAGTTTTTGTAGGAAGGGGAAACCGTTACCCGGAAATTTTAATTGCTATTTTTTAGTAGTATGCTATAATTATTGAATTAAGTGTTTATTTATAGAGTAAGGAGTAGGAAGAAACATGAAGATTACAAAGAAATCATTTGGTAAAACTGCTCAAGGGGAAGAAGCAACGCTATATACCGTAACCAATCATAACGGGATGAAGGTTTCTTTTACTGACTTTGGAGCGAATATTGTAAGTATCATAGTTCCTGATTCAAAGGGCAATGCGGTGGATGTAAATCTTGGATTTGATAATATTGCCGGATATGAAGAAAATGAACCTGGTTTTGGTTCCTTTATTGGCAGAAATTCTAATCGAATTGCCGGAGCAAAGTTTGAACTTAACGGTAAAGTATTTGAGCTTGAGAAAAACGATGGAGCAAATAATCTTCATAGTGGTTTTAAAGGTTATAACAAATTCATGTATGAAACAGAAGTCTATGAGGATGAAGAAATCGCAAGTGTGGAATTCTCAAGACTTAGTCCTCATATGGAGCAGGGTTTCCCTGGTAATCTGGACATAACAGTTACCTATAGTTTAACAGAAGCAAATGAACTAGTGATTGAATATCTTGCAGTGTCCGATCGTGATACCATTGTTAATTTGACCAACCATTCTTATTTCAACCTGTCCGGACATGATGCAGGATCAATTTTAGATCACAAGGTATGGATAAAGGCAAATCATTATACACCCACATCAAAGGATCTGATTCCAACTGGTGAAATTAGAGATGTAACGGGTACACCCATGGATTTTAGAACATTAAAAACCATTGGACAGGATATTGAGGCGGACTATGAGCCTTTAAAAATAGCCGGAGGTTATGATCATAATTATGTGCTTGATATTAGTGGTTGTGAAGTTGAAAAAGTTGCCGAGTTAGTAGATGAGAAGAGTGGAAGGAGAATGGAGGTCTTTACAGATCTACCGGGACTACAGCTCTATACCGGCAATATGCTAAGTCCGGTAAAGAATAGCAAGGATGGTGCAAAATATACGAAGAGAGATGGTGTATGTTTTGAAACACAGTATTTTCCGGATTCCTGTAATAATAGTTCCTTTCCATCCTGTATTTTGAAGGCTGGCAAAGAATATGATTCTGTAACAATATACAAATTTTCTAATATAAAATAAATAACACCCCAGCAACAGATTGATTTAATTAATCTGTTACTGGGGCAATTTTTTGCTTCATGACAAGTGAATTAATTCGTTAATTCATTTTGTAACTTATTTTGTTCCGTAGATTCTATCGCCGGCGTCACCTAAACCAGGCAGAATATACCCTTGTTCGTTTAATCTTTCGTCTAAGTTACCAATGTAGATATTAATATCAGGATGAGCTTTTGAAAGGCGTTCAACACCTTCCGGAGCTGCAATCAGACATAAGAAATGAATTTTTGTAATACCTCTTTTTTTCAGAATGTCGATGGCAGCAACTGCGGAACCTCCTGTAGCAAGCATGGGGTCAACGACAAAGATCTCTCTTTCATCCGCATCAGAGGGAAGCTTGCAGAAATACTCTACGGGTTCCAAAGTTTCTTCATTTCTATATAAACCAACATGTCCCACTTTTGCATTCGGTATAAGATTTAAGATACCGTCAGCCATATGAAGTCCTGCTCGAAGAATTGGTACGATACAGAGCTTTTTGCCGGCTATTTCTTTCGCTATCGTCTTTACAAGTGGAGTCTCGATTTCTATATCTGCAAGAGGAAGCTTTCTGGTCGCCTCATAGCAAATCAACATCGCAACTTCGGTTACAAGATCCCTGAATTCTTTTGTTGATGTTGTTTTACGTCTCATTATTCCTATCTTGTGCTGAATTAGCGGATGGTCCATGATAATTACATTTGACATTTTTTTACCTCCTGATTTTAATAAAAATTTCTATCGACCATTATAACAAATTATTCAACTTTATAAAAGAATAAATTTAATAAATTATTGGTCTTTTTGTCTTTTTTTAAGTCTAATTGTTTGTAGCAGAAATAGTATTTAATATAAATAACGACTATATAGTGGATATGAAGCTATTAACAGATATTATATTCACTATTTTATTTATCAATGTAGTTGCTACAAATGAAAACAATTATTTCTTAATCTAATACAAGATGAGATATGTCCTGATTGTGCAAGAATTATTCCTTCGGATAGCGAATTTATCACCTGATATCTTGGTACAATGAAATCATAAATAGAATCTTTTAAATTATTTTCTCCAAGATTTTAATAATTCAATCCTTAGAAAATATGTCTGGTATTGTTGTTTGGAAAGGAGATGAACAAAGTCAATGAAAACCCATATATTATATCAGAGTATATGAAGATATTCTATCAAGGGTTTATATGACTTATGACATAGGAATTAAATGGCTCAATGAATACCGTATGATAGGACCTTTAGGAAGTGTTTTAAACAAAAAAATAAGACAGGGTAAGCATCTGTCTTTGAAATATAAACGTTATTAGCCCCTCAACCCTTATGAATTTTGGCTTTTAAAAAGAGGAGAAGCCCGGTAGAGGGGGGAGGGTAGCTGCCGGGCTTATTTTATGAAAAAAATTATCTTGTAAGCATATTAAGTTTTTAACTAAGTTTTCTTAACTTATTTATGATTATAAAATTCATATATGATTTTTATATGGATATATTATGAACATTCTGTTAATATTTCATTTATACATCGTAAAATGTTTTAATAAATCGAAGAAAGTTGAAAAGAATCTTAATTTGTAACGTTTTAGATGATAGATGAATTAGGTAGGAGTTACAGTATTTACAGAGTTTTATTTTGTGTCCTCAGCGAATAATAGTATTATGATATTATAATTTTTAGCCAATGATATAAGAATATATTTTCTCTGTCATTTGTGACTTGATACAAATCTATCTTGTCAAATGTGGTTTTTAAGGCTTTTAAAGGAAAGATTGTGATTGAGAGTGGGTGATAAAATGTCAAACTTGTTTAAAAAACTAATCAGCAAAGAACTTGGTGAAGTCAATTATAACCGCTATTTTTCCTTTGCAAAAAAGAATATGGAAGCAAAAGTAAGTGATAGCCAGACAATGTTTAATGATATGTATGACAAATTAAAATATAGGGATTTGAAATCGATTGCCAAAATGCATAATCGATTAAATGATACAATGCTACTGGCATTTCGCATCAGCAAGAATTTTTTCCTAGCGTTCTTATTTTATCTGTTTGCCTCTATATTTTTAATTGCTAAGGGATTGCAACCGGAGCTGACTATCATAGCATTAATACTTATGAATGTGTGTTTTGTCTATAAAACCTATGAATTTATCTCGAATAAATTTTGTTATATTGACGCACAGATTGTATTGGTGTACAAAGCTGTACTTGACCGGATATTACTAAATGAACACAAAGGAGTACGACGACAATAAACCGGATATAGTATAAGCGGCATTCATATTAAAGAATAGCCGCTTTTTTGGTGAACATGAGACAGATATTAAAGGTGAAGATTGTTGTTATTTTCTGATGATTGCAGCAGAAAGAAACATGAAGTATAATTAGCTTATTAAAATATGATACTATGATTAATTTTTAATCTTAAAAGATGTAAATAATACATAGAAAGCAATCTTATAAGAAAACAATAAAATTGAAAGGATGGGACATCCATTAAATGAACGTATTTGATATCATGGGGCCGATAATGGTCGGGCCATCCAGTTCTCATACCGCCGGAGCGGCAAAAATCGGATTTACAGCAAGGCAGATTTTAAAAGAGGAAGTTATTATGGCAGATATTTATCTGCACGGTTCTTTTTTAGCTACAGGAAAAGGACATGGAACAGATAAAGCACTAATAGCAGGTCTACTTGGTATGAGACCGGATGACGAACGTATTCCCTCCAGTTTTTCATTGGCTGCTTTACAGGGACTTAAATATCGTTTCTCTGCAATTGAATTAAGAAATGCACATCCTAATTCCGTTCTTATGATACTTCAAGGAAAAAAAGGAGCTAGACTAGAATTGATTGCATCCTCTATCGGAGGGGGACAGATTATGATCAATCAAATTGATGGTGTGGAAGCTGATATCTGTGCCTGTTATCCAACGCTAATTGTTCATAATGTAGACAAGCCGGGGCATGTATCATTAGTTACCTCCATACTAAGTCAGAACTCAGTAAACATTGGGACCATGAGAATTAATCGTGACAGAAGAGGCGGTAATGCTGTTATGATTATCGAGTGTGATCAGGAAGTTTCGGAGGCTGCACTTAATTTGCTTCGAACTGCCAGTGGTGTAACTAGAGTTACATACCTGAGTATGGAAGAGAAAAATTAAATGGGATAGTAATTAGAATGGACATTGGTTAAATCAAATGTAAGGCAAATGGAGGTAAATATGAGTTTTCGTTCCATAGAAGAAATCATCAAAAAATGCAAAGAGGAGCAAAAAGAGTTCTGGGAAATTGTGCTACAAGACGATATGGAAGAAAGAATGGCCTCGGAGGAGGACTCGAAAGCGAAGATGGAATATCTCTATCTTGCAATGAGATCAGCGGATGAGGCTTACGATAAAGATCTTAAATCAGCAAGTAAACTGGTAGGTGGCGATGGTGAACGAATGAATCGTGCCATTAGAGAGCAAAAGGCCATCAGCGGACCATTTATTAGTGAGGTAATTGCAAAAGCTCTAAAAATGGGAGAATCAAACGCCTGCATGAAGAAAATTGTTGCAGCACCTACAGCAGGTTCCTGTGGAGTTATACCTGCTGTACTGCTTACCTTTGAAGAGCAAAATAAGGTACCCTTACATCGAATGGTTGAAGCGATGTATGTTGCATCAGGAATTGGTGAGGTAATTGCTGCCAGAGCATTTCTTGCCGGAGCAGCAGGAGGCTGCCAGGCAGAGGTGGGTTCTGCTAGTGCGATGGTTGCAGGAGCCCTTACCTATCTTAACGGTGGAGATTGTGATAGTATAGCCCATGCGGCGGCTATGTCCCTAAAGAATCTGCTAGGACTTGTCTGTGATACGGTTGGAGGACTCGTAGAAGTACCCTGTGTAAAGCGTAATGTGGTAGGTGCTGTCAATGCCATTGCTTCTGCAGACATGGCTATTGCCGGTATTCGTAGCAAAATACCACCGGATGATGTAATTGACGCTATGAGAGAAGTAGGAGAGGCTTTGCCAAAATCACTTAGGGAGACCGGTGAAGGTGGATTAGCCGCTACGCCGACAGGAGTAGCGATTATGAATGAAATAATGAAAGATTAATGAAAGAGGTAGAAATTAAAGATAGGAATTGAAGTAGAGGCTTAAGTAAAAGGAACAAAAGCATAGAGTATAAAGCAATGGCAATTCATTAAATAGGAATCGAACGAATAGATATGGAACCCGTGAATAAGAAAATGGATTTTCTTATTCACGGGTTTTTGGTGTTACTTTAGATTAAAAAAATTCAAAGTTTATTCAAGGATTTTCTTTTCCTTTAGATTTAAAAGGTTAAGATTTGTCTGTCTTATGGTTTGATTACGACATTTAAATATATATATATTTTGCTATGATTAATGTAGTAGGTAAAAAATAATGAATAAGTAGCGTTATATTTTGTTTCAGTTAGACATCGAAGTAGGAAAGACGTCTACAATACAATCTAATATAAAGTCTAAGAATGAGCTAAAAAAGTCTAAGAAAAAGCTAAAGAAAAGAATCTAAGAAAGCGCTTAAAAAAGTAGTTAAGAAAGCGCTTAAAAAGGAGTCTAAGAAAGGAAGAGACAATGAATACTAAAATTAAGAATTTATTGCAAGGAAACGGAGAAAATTACATACTACCATTTTTCTGGCTGCATGGAGAGGAGGAGGCAGTCCTACGAGAATATATGGAAGCGATCCATAATTGTGGCATAGGAGCAGTCTGTGTGGAGAGTAGACCACATCCGGATTACTGTGGCCCAATATGGTGGCATGATATGGATATCATTATTGAAGAAGCTAAAAAACGTAACATGAAGGTATGGATACTGGATGATAGCCATTTTCCTACGGGATATGCAAATGGAATCATGAAGGATGCCCCTGCTGAGCTTTGCAGACAATATCTCTATTATTCCAGCGTGGAAGTGGTTGGTCCAATGAAAGATGCGCAGCTTAAGGTATCAGAACATGCAATATATAAGAGAAGTCCTTTTGGAGGTTCTATGTTTAGCCGTGGTAGTGAAGAGAGAAGGCATTTTGATGATGATACGATGTTAAATGTCTGCGCTGCTAGGATCGACCGTGGGTTTGACGCCGCAACCCTAATTGATATTACAGAGTTTGTAAAAGATGGGGAGTTGATTTGGGATGTTCCTGCGGGCAGATGGTGCATCTATGTCAACTATCTGACTAGAAA
>JAEWEO010000276.1 GCA_023389295.1 Bacillota bacterium | reverse complement strand
TTCCGTTACTATTCTCTTTATTCTTTCCACAAATTCTACATTAGATTTTGCTAATTGACCTTTGGCATATAGAATATTATCTTCCATTCCAACTCTGACATTGCCGCCCAAAGCGAGTGCAGCATACATAATAGGAAGGTGTCCTTTGCCAATGCCTAATGCACCCCAGGTGCAATCCTTCGGCAGTAAATTAACAAGGAAAACCAAATTCTCAACAGTTGCAGCCATACCACCTGCTGCTCCTAA
Source organism: Bacillota bacterium (assembly GCA_023389295.1). Classification (GTDB taxonomy): domain Bacteria; phylum Bacillota; class Clostridia; order Lachnospirales; family Lachnospiraceae; genus Mobilitalea. Next base: position 6,303 of record JAEWEO010000276.1, on the reverse strand, counting down.
TACAAACTGGAAGTTTAACGGTGCTTTTAAAAAGCCCTTCTTTAGTAGGTATAAAGCATTATAAACCATACCTGCATCAAACACTTCAATCTCAGGCGTCACATCTACCTTTTCCATTTCAACTGCAAGCTTTTCTAAAAACTTAGGGCTGTTTTCAAAAACGGTAGAATGCTGCCAATTCATGGAACCACAGTCATAGGAAGCAATCTCCGGTCTTAATAACTGAAATGGTTTCATTCTAACTTCATCGGACAAACCAATACCACCCGAAGTAGTTAAATTAATTACGATATCACATCGTTCACGAACCAATCGTACGGTCTCTTCAAATTTATCATAATCCATGGAAGCATTAAAATTATCATCTCTTACATGAATATGAGCTACGGAAGCTCCTGCTTCCCAACATTTTACGATTTCATCAGCTTCTTCCTGTGGTGTTAACGGTACATAGGGTGTATCTTCCTTCTTCGGCCATGCGCCAGTACAAGCCACGGTTAATATTACTTTATCACTAGGATTACCCATAGTATGTATCCCCTTTCTTGATATGAATCTAAGAACATAGTTTCTTAGATTTTTATGATAGAGATTTTAGTTATTCAGATTGATAACATATAGATTGATAATGTCAGCGATCAACGCTTACATTCTTTGCTTAATTACATAAACACACAAAATGAATCAGCAAGCTGATTCATTTTGTTATAGATTAATTAAATAGCTCCGAAAGTATAAGTTCTATCCGGAACATCATTAAGATCATCTTCATCGATTTCAGCTACGGCACGAACCATGGAGCCGTCACCTAACCACCAGCGAATAGGGAATGCCATGAATTTGAATCTCTTACCAACAACCTTATCAAGATCTCCGCCAAGGTTCTCGATACCTACAATACCATTACCAAGCATGTATTTATGGCAAGGCTCCCAAGTTCCTTCCAGACCATGGTTTTCCAATTTTCCATATGCTTCCATGTACTTCTCCATACCAAATGTTTTGATATAAGTTTCTCTGTTGAACTCCGCATACGCTTCAATACCAAATTGCTCAATATATTCCTCTGTAATCGGTCTTCCGGAAGCACCGTTCAAATTCATACCAAGAGGTCCTGCATTTTTACCCATGGTTGTATGTAACGGATGGTCAAGAGCCTGCATATCCATAGCCACACATTTCGGCTGATACTTTTCAAACCATTCTCCGGCTTCTCTACCGCATCCGCAAGAATAATGATAATACTCTTTTGTATCATCAAATTTAAGGTGCATACCGGTTCTTAAGCAAACTACCATTCCCTTTAATTCTTCGGGCTTGATATTGGCACGCTTACAAGCATCATCAAGATGGGAAGCTTTGATTAATCCCCAGCGTTCCACCTGAATGTCCAGACAAACTGCATCCCCATAATATGCATCAACGGGCATTTCATGAGTATAACGTGCACGTTTACCGTCAAATTCGTATTCCATAACATGGCGAGGAGCATCTGCATGTGTTCCGCAGTGCATAACAACATCTATCTTTTGAGTAAGTACTCCACTCTTAGCAAGGTTATGCATGGTATCAATCTTGGGTTTTGCAAAATATGGCCATACCGGTATATCTGCATGGAACGGATGAGTTAAATCTACTACTACTTTCTTTCCCATTTCTTTTACCTCCAAATTTTAAATCGGTTATCTTTGTTCCTGTTCTTTATTCAAAGCTTTTTCTTCTTAAACTCTATTTCTTAGACTCTTCGTTTCATGTTCTTTATTTTATATACTTTACTTCTTATATTCATTTCCGAACTAATCTACACATTATAGATCATTTTAATGAGATACTCATTCAAATCCTTCTTTGATTTTTCAATCTGCTCCGGGGTCCATTCCTGAAAGCCCTTGCCTGTCTTGAAGCCGATCTCTCCATTTTCAAGATGCTCTGTCAGTAGCTTTGAGGGTTGTTTGGAACTCTCCAAATCACGAAAGATATAATTATGAATGTTGTAGGTTAAATCTGTTCCTACCATATCAATATTCTCCATGGGAGCAAGTTGGGGCAAACGTAAACCAAAGCTATATTTCACAGCCTCATCTACCGTCTTTGCATCTGCGATACCATTTTCAACGATGGATATCGCCTCCCTCCAAAGGGCATGTTGCATCCGATTGGCTATGAATCCGGGTACATCCTTCTTGCAAAGCACCGGTTTCTTACCTACTTTAGCCAAAACCTCCATAGTAATCTCGGCTACTTCATCACTGGTATAATTAGATTTTACGACTTCTACCAAGGGAATTAAGAACGCAGGATTCCAAAAATGAGTTCCCACCAGTCTTTCCTTATGGATAAGCTTTGCGGCAATTTCCGTCGGGCTCATAACTGAGGTGTTTGTTGCAAAAATAGTATCCGTACTGCATATTGCTTCAAGTTGTGCAAAGGTATCCTGTTTCACCTGCATATTTTCAAATACGCATTCAATTACCATATCCGCATTTTTTACTGCCTCATGGTTAATATCTGTGGTGAAGGAGATCTTGGATAATCTTTTTGTAATCTCTTCCTCCGTAAGGATTCCTTTATCTCTTAGCTGATTTAAGTTGTTGCGGATATCTGTATGTATATCAGCTTCTCTGATGTCATAGAGCATAATGTCATAGTCATCGCAGCTTGAAAACACCTGGGCAATTCCTTTTCCCATCATACCCGATCCAACAATCAATATTTTTTTAATATTTATCATAGAAATCTCCATTCTGCCAAAGTATTTTAATCTTCGTGTCAGTACATAAAATGTTAAGATGTAATGCTTGCTGGTGTGATGTACTGTATACTTTAAGGCTACCTCGTAATGATTAAGATTCCTTTCTCAAATCAGCCTGCTACACAACCACCATCGACATAGATTGTCTGGCCTGTAATAAAGTCAGATGCAGGAGCTGCAAGGTATAATGCAGTACCAACGATTTCATCTGCAATAGCAGGTCTGCCAAGAGGAATTCTATCTGTGAAGATCTTTGCCTTCTCCGGATCATCAAATATCGGTTTTGTAAGAGGTGTAACTACTACGGTAGGAGCTAAGGAATTTACTAAAATACCATATTTAGCCCACTCTGTTGATAACTGCTTGGTTAAACCAACCACAGCTGCTTTTGAAGTTGCATATGCTGCATATCCTAGAGGGTGACCATTGTTTGCTCTAACGGAGGAGATGGTTATGATTTTACCGCCATGACCCTGTTTGATCATCTGCTTACCAACGGACTGACAGCTTAAGAAACAGCCATTTACATTAACATCAATTACTGTTTTAAAATCTTCCGGAGAGAACTCTTCTGCAGGAATTCTTTTCGCCATACCTGCACAAGCGATAAGAATATCAACCTTGCCATATTTTGCAACCGTTTCTGCTACTAAATGATCATTTCCTTCCGGACTATTAACATCACAGGTAACTGCATAGCCTTCGCCACCTGCTGCTTCGATTTTCTTAACTGCTTCGTTGAGATTCTCAACTTTTCTACCTGCTACTACAACTTTAGCACCATAAGCTGCTAAACCTACTGCCATAGCTTCACCAAGAACACCGCTGCCACCGGTTACAATCGCAACTTTATCCTGTAGATTGAATAAATTTTTTATTTGATCAAGTGTGTAATTTTCCATGAATGACTCCTCCTTAAATTAAATCTTACTTTGGTATCTGGAATATGAATTAATCAAGATAATTGATGATAACTAACATACTTGCAGGCATATTGCTTTCATTTAAAATACTTCTGCCTTCTTTTGCACCGATATGGATGGATTCATTCTTACCAACCGTAATTTTATTACCATCTTTATCTGTTACAACAATTTCACCCTCAAGAACAAAATAAACCTTCTCTGTAGGACTTTCATCATATTCTGCACCACCACCGGGTAAAAAGTGGGAAAGACCCATCCAGAACTTCTGTGAATCTGATTCTTCCTTACCATGTACTCTCATTGCTGTCATATTAAAATGACCGGGTGCTGCGTAAGGCTTGCAATCGCTGATTAATCTTTTTACCATAACAAATACCTCTCTTTCATTTTTTAACTTCCTCTACATTATCTTTATAACCAAACTATAAATAGAAGATAGACTCAAAAGAATGCTTACTATAGTAAAAACACACTTTCGAGTACTTTTCTTCCATTATACTTTAGTTATTTTGCTACATCACATCAATATTTGTCCTGATTATGTATAAAATCTGCATACTTAAATTGCCTACTTCTTATATAGAACAAAATCTAAGTGTTCTTTTTAGCCACTTTTGTTCTAAATACTTAATTTCTATGAAATTATCCATTTTTGATAGAGGGTGCTTAATTCCCCTGAATTTTGCATACTTTGGTACTAAGCACTAACTCTTTAAAATTTACCTACTTTCGTAAGCTTCTGTGGAACCTTCGGTTTTGTTCCTGTTACCAGGATAATGGCTTGTTCGTCACAAGCCGGAACGCATTTACCACATTTTTCACACAAATCTTCATCAATCATATGAATAAAACCACATTTACCAATAATTGCATCTTCCGGACAAGAATCCAGACAATCCTCACATCCGGTACAAAGCTTTGGTAGGATGCAATAGGAACCAAAGGCTTTACAAACTCCGCTAGGACAGCTTCTTTTCCTAATATGTGCTTCAAACTCCTCGTAAAATAAAGTGATACCTGAAGTGATAACCCTAGACATTGCATTACCAAAGGTACAATACGCTCCTATTTCAATTAACTCACTTATTTCTTTTAGTAAATCAAGATCTGTCATCTTTGCTTTTCCTGCCGTCATTTCTTCCAAGATCGTAGCATATTGAAGAGATCCTTCACGGCATAGAACACATTTACCACAGGAGGTAGTTTGAATTTGATGGCTTAAGTTTCGTAGTTCCTCCACCATACAGTTTTCCTTATAATAAAGGGTTACTGAATCATAAGATTGCTCTTCCTCTACATGGTAAGAAGAAAGCTCCGATAGGCTAAGAAACCTTCCCCTTAAACCACCAAGCAAAATACCTTTCACCTGTTGTAGATCTATTTTGTGATTATCAAAAACTTCGAAAAGACTCATAGGAACAGGTACTTCTACTACCTGTGTTTTCTGCTGACCATGAATGGTTAGAAATCTGGTAATCGCCTCATCCAAAGACTTCCTTGCTACTTCATAAGCATCAAGAGGAGTAATCATTAGGACTTCCTGATTGTTAAAAATAGCAGGTTCTTCCACCATCATAGGTCTTGGAAGTTTTCCTTTGATTACCTCTAAGGCAGCATAAGGGTTGGCTGTAATTTGACTTTCCTCACCAAAATACACCTGATATTCGGAGGGAAATTCTACTGCATAATCCTTTGGTAAGAGAACCATAACTTCAGGCTGTCCAAGTCCCTCTGCTATACTCTTTATTCCCTTTAGGATATGCTCCTTCTTACTATCTAGTAGATATCTGGAAGTTTTCGCATACCTGTCATCCGAACAGCAATTGATTAATAATATCTTACTCATTGGTATTTCCTCCTACGTCCGTAAGATAATCACTCCAGAACTTTTGTGGTGCCAGACGTAGTCTAAGATCACATTGTAGGCACCGATCTGCCTCACATTTTGCTTTTTCCTCTCCAAGTCCATAATCCATAAGTTCAAAATTATGACAGCGTATTTCTGGTGGAACGACCTCATCTTCGTTACGCTCAAGATCTGCAAATCCTTCTATTCTTCCTATCTTAGGATCCGGATCCTGATCCGGAGATAATTTTTCATCAATGTTACCATCTCCACCAAGGAAAATATCGATCTGTGAAACCGCATTACGAGCACTTCCTATGGCTTTTATCACGGAAGCGGTTCCTGTTACACAATCACCGGCTGCAAAGATACCTTTCTTATTCGTAGCCGTCGTCTTTTCATCCACAACAATGCGGTTACCTCTTCCTATGGTAACTCCAAAGCTTTCACTAATATCCGGTCTTTGACCGATGGCAAAAATAATCGTATCCGCCTCAATGATTTCTTGGCTATCCGGCTCCCTTTCGATGACTGCTTTCCCTGTCTCATCAAAATAGAAATCCTTTACGCTAGTAATCATAAGGCCCTTAACCTTTCCTTCTTCACCCACAATACATTCAAAGTTCTTAGAATTATGGATCAATATTCCTTCTTCTTTTGCCCATGTAATCTCTTCTTCACTAGCTTTCATGTTATTGCAACTCTCTAGGCATACCATATGTACTTCTTTGGCACCTAGGCGGAGTGCAGATCCAGCGCAGTCAACCGCTACATTGCCA
>JAEWEO010000271.1 GCA_023389295.1 Bacillota bacterium | reverse complement strand
TGTCTGAAATCTGGGAGGTAATGGCCATTTCTACAACCTGACCGGTAGGATTTAAGGAATTCGCATGGAGTAGTATGGATTCAGACTGTACTTGCTCCTTCTCTTTCTGAAACAAATCTGCAACTATTACTTCCTCTTCATCAAGAACAAGTCGGTTATACAAAGCATAAACAAAATATGCTGTAATAAGGACCGTTAAGATGCTAAATAAGGATTTAAAATAGTTAAAATTTGTTATTGTATCAAAGATGAAATTTTGAAAAGCAAAGGCCAAGGTCATATTGGTCGATAATATGATAATGGATGCATATATTACTGTAGTCTTCTGCCTCATGGCTCCTGATAACATGCTTAATAATACACCCATAATTAAGACCTGAATCAACTGCTCCGGTCCCTTGGTTATCATAATTCCCATGATAAAAGAAAGATTAAAATGTAACAAAAGTCCAAGTTTGTTGTCAACCATCATGGATACCAACAAGCCCCCAACCATCCAAAAACAAAAAACCTCCGGAGCTGGTATCAAAAGCAAAAGACATATGGAAAAAATATATGTCACCGTAACAATTAGCATTGCATTCTTCTTACTCAGAATAACTTCCGCATTCTCACGTATATAATATGCTACGGCACCGGTTAACAGCAAAGTAATAATTCCAATTTTGGCTGTGTCGATTCCTGATGTATTGTTAAATATACTTGGAATGATAGCCGCTAGCATAGAAATTAACGGAAAAACGGTGAGTATAACCGGAGTTGTATCCCTAGTTTCACCTGTTTTCATAGTGATTTCCCCTGATCTTTTCCTTTTTATAATTTATTTTTCTATCCCATTTGCGTTTGTCTGTTTCGGTCGCCTTTACTTCTTTTTGTTTTATTCGTTCTTCATAAGCATCATAGGCTTTTACTATTCTTTGTACCAGCGGATGTCGAACAACGTCTTGGCTGGTCAAATAGGAAAATCCGATATCTTCAATCTTACCAAGTACCTTAAGAGCAACATCAAGACCGGATTTCGCTCCGGAAGGTAAATCTTTTTGTGTTAAATCTCCTGTAATTACTACCTTTGAACCAAACCCAATACGAGTTAAAAACATCTTCATCTGAGCCGGTGTTGTATTCTGTGCTTCATCTAAGATAATAAATGCATTTTCTAAGGTTCTACCTCTCATATAGGCGAGGGGTGCTACCTCGATTAACCCCTTTTCCGTATTTTTTAAATATGCCTCCGGCCCCATGATTTGATATAAGGCATCATAAAGAGGTCTTAAATAGGGGTCAACCTTACTTTGTAAATCTCCCGGTAAGAAGCCGAGCTTCTCTCCAGCTTCGATAGCCGGACGTGTCAAAATAATCTTGCTCACTTCATCATTTTTAAATGCTGTAATTGCCATAGCCATTGCAAGATATGTTTTACCGGTACCAGCCGGACCAACGCCGAATACTATCATTTTCTTACGAATTTGATCCACATAAGTTTTCTGGCCAATTGTCTTTGGTTTGATTGGTTTTCCACCTATCGTGTGGCATATCAGGTCCTTATCTATCTCTACGATCTCCTTTTCCCTGTTTTCAAAGCAAAGAGATATCGCATAATTTACATTTTGCTCTGTGATTTGATTACCACGCTTTGACAATTCTAACAGCTGCATGAATACGCTTTTTGCTTTCGTAACATCTTCTGCTGCTCCAACTACTTTAATTTCACCATTCCTTGCAATAATAGTAACATTAAATGTTCTCTCTATTATTTTTGCATAAGCATCAAATCCTCCAAATACATTCTTTTCATGTTCTGTCGGTATGTCAATGATCGTCTCCACTATGCTCATCTGTCTGTTCGATCCTCCACTCGTCTTCTAATATGGTTTTATATTCCCAAGCAGGCTCTTCAACTAGTATTCTTCCGCGGGCAATACAATAATTCTTTTCTATAGTTATTTTAACATTATTTTCACCTATTAAAACATCTTTTTCACGTAAACGCTCAAAATAACGATTTAATCTTCCTTGTACGATTGCAATAGCCTCTTCCTCCGTATAAGTCTTATCTTCCTCCACATATTCTCTGGTTGTAATTGTTCCATAACGAATTGGAAGATAAAAGCTATTCGTAATATGGAGCGTATTTTCGTTTACAATTATATCATATTTATCGTAGGAATTACTAGGATTATATAAAAATAATTTTTTACCGAAAAAGCTGATATAATAGCCTTTTTTCATACTTCCCGTAAATACATTGTCTATATAATTCATCTTTAATGTGTCTTTATAGTTATAATAACTTCTACATTGTAGATCCGCATCTGCCACTACCGGTTGAAGACGTAGTATTTCATCAAAATCCCCTTTGATGGCTATAATTCCTGACACCAGGATATCACCCTTCTTAACCACATCCCCTACCTTGACCATTGGTGTTCCTGCTCTTGTAATAATTGCTTTGATAATGCCGTCCTTTGTTGCCACAATATGACTGGGTTCCATGGTCTTCTGAGCAGGAGCCGGCATATTGGTTTCGGTAATTTGAATAATTAATCTTGTGCCCTTCATCTCAGCAGACACCCAACCAATATCGTTGAAAGCAAGACGGATGGTTTCTTCAATCTCCTGACAGTCAACCTTATTTTTCTTAATACCCGTATAGACGTTCTTATCTTTTAGAAACCCTAGCATGAATTCCGGCGTATATTTAGAACCTCCGACAATACTGATATCCCAAATAAACAGGGATAGAATATACACCAGCACGATGCAGATTAAAATACCTACAAAGAATCCTTTTCTCTTACGGTAACGATGCATAAGAAATGGAAATCCGGTTTTTTGCGTAATTTTAGGAACGATGCCTGTTTTTTTGGCAATCGGCTTTAAACTCTTATATTTCCTTGCCATAATATGAAACTGGTAGCCATCTTCGATTCGCTGCAAATTCCAAATAAATATTTTCTTATTGCAACACAAATTAATAAAGCGCTCCGGTGCGGTGCCATAGATATGTATACAAAGATAGCCACTCAACCAGTTAATCAGCTTTACCAACATGAAAATACCCCCCGGTTAGAAATTTAACCATCATTGGTAATATATTGCCTCGATATATCCGGTAATACGCATTTCATCCTCAGTAAAATATAAAATATTCAAATGCTTTCCTTCAATGCAAATGCGACATGCTTTTGTTTGGATTTTTATTAGATTGCCGTTAAATTCTATAATTCCCTTATAGTTTTCCAGACACAATTCATTTCTTCCTGTGGCAGTAATAATTGGAGCTCCGGCGAGTATATCCGCCGGAAGATGCAGATGATTTGAAATTTCTTCAAGATAAGATTGCTTTTGATACGGATTCTCTTTTTTCTTCTTCTCATTAAACCCTTTGTACAATGTATTCTTCGCATTTTTTTTGAATTTCCTATGGGATGATTTCAGGTTATCCTTCATAGCGGCCCCCTAAATCCTTTGCAGATACTGTTACTAATATATGAATCTCTAATTATATGTAGACTATTGTACGGTATTCTTTCTTTATCATATCACAATTAAACTTTTTTATATAAAAAACTTCCAATGGTTAACCACTGGAAGTCTCTTTTTAAATTAATATTTGCGTTTTCTAGCCGCCTCAGACTTTTTCTTACGTCTTACGCTTGGCTTCTCATAATGCTCCCTCTTACGGATCTCCTGTTGGATTCCAGCTTTCGCGCAGTTTCTTTTGAATCTACGGAGAGCACTATCTAATGTTTCATTATCTTTTACGATAACATTTGACATAGTATCACCCTAACCTCCCTCCAGTTGTGTATTGTGCGTATACAACTGTTTGGGTATTTTTTGAATAGCACTAAAATGATTATAGCATATTTTTCAATTTCGTCAACTAATTTTTAGCTTAAATCCAAAACTCTTAGAAATACTTTAATTTTTTTCTCTATTTGACTCATACTATCTATCTTATCTATGAGATCCAAATCAACTTTCAAATTCTAGAAATTGCTTCTGAAGTCCTTCATCTACCACCTTGCGCTTCTCCATGGTCTTATCAAATACCTCATCAAAGACGCCCGGTAGCTTAGACTCCATCACACTTACTCCTTCTTGCGTAATCCCACCCTTTGTTGCCACTCTTTTAATTACATCATCAAACTCTAAATTCTTATCTGTAATATAATTAATGGTACCCCTAACTGTCTGTAACACCATATGTGTTATAACCTCTTTTGATATTCGATCGGAATATCTTGCACCTGCCTCTACAAATTCCTTCAAAATCTCTGCATAGAAGCCAGGACCACAGCTTGTAAATTCAGATGCAAATCCAAAATCCTCATCCTGAATAAAGGTAAGTCTAGTAAATCCACTAAGAAGCTGTTCGAAAGAATTTGCGTCTTCCTTCGTAACTTTATGATTATGACAAATCAAAGTTAAACCCTCGCTTATTTCTGAAATAACAGTCGGCATAATTTTTGTAATTTTGCAATCAAGTATCTGCTCTAGATCTTCCAGCATTAAGGCACTTGTTATGGAAATCACATGGTGCTCCTTTGTTATGTAAGGCTTCATTTTGTTCATGATTTCTAAATAATCTATCGGTTTTATACATAGAAAAATATATTTTGCATTTGTAACAACCTGTGCTATCTCATCTGTAATATTAATATTTTTCCATTCCTTCGTGATAAGTGATAGCTTATCTTTGTTCTTTCTTGTAATGATAATGCTTCGTTCTTCAACTTTGCTATATTCAATTAATCCTTTCACTAGCATACTTCCCATACTGCCATATCCAACAAACCCAATATTGATCATAAAATACCTCCTACTATCATCACTTTCTACAGACCATTTTAATACCTTTTTAATCTTTATGTGCAAAGTGATTTAGAAAGAACCCCCACCAACAAATCCAACTAGTTTTCCGGTTGCATCTTTGTTAATGGGGGTTCATAGCACTATTTCATTGGTTTATTTTAAGCTTATATTATAGCTTTACTTTATAGTTACATATTATCATTATTTAATTTGTGCACTTAAAGCATCTTTCGCTTTCTCAATTGCTGCATCAATACCTGCTGCATTCTTACCACCAGCCTGAGCCATGTTCGGTCTTCCACCGCCACCGCCGCCTACAAGTGTTGCAAGCTCTTTAATCAGATTACCAGCATGAGCACCTTGTTTCATTGCTCCATCCGTTGCCATAGCTAGAAGATTTACTTTATCAGGAGCTGTTGAAGAAGCTAATACAATGACACCTTCCTGTAACTTATCCTTTAACTGGTCACCAAGATTACGAAGTTCATTCATGTCAACATCCGGCAATTTAACTGCAAGTAGTTTAACACCTTTCACATCCACCACCTGATTCATTACATCACCAAGTGAACTGTTGGCCAGCTTGCTCTTTAACTTCTCATTTTCAGATTTGAGTGTTTTTATCTCTTCAAATAAGCTCTCAATCTTTGTTGTCAATTGAGCCGGTTCCGTTTTTGCTGCTTTTGCTGCTATATTTAGTTCATTTTCTAATTCTTTATAATATTCAAATACAGCATTGCCGGTCAAGGCTTCCATTCTTCTTACACCAGCTGCAATACCTGTCTCTGATAATATTTTAAATACCGTTATAACACCGGTATTACCTACATGGGTACCACCGCAAAGTTCTTTGCTGTAATCGCCCATGGAAACCACACGTACATCGTTTGAATATTTTTCACCAAACAATGCCATTGCGCCTTCTTTTTTCGCTTCTTCAATGTTCATTACTTTCGTTTGAACAGACAGATTGTTAGCAATTTGTTCATTCACTAATTCCTCTACTTTACTTAGCTCTTCAGAAGTTAAAGCTGAAAAATGTGTAAAGTCAAAGCGCAAACGATCTTCACTTACCATAGAGCCAGCCTGTTCTACATGAGTTCCAAGTACTGTTCTAAGTGCCTTTTGTAATAAATGAGTTGCACTATGATTCTTCGCTGTAGCTACTCGTTGGGTAGCATTAACCTTAAGCTCTACTTCATCTGCCACCTTAAAGATACCCTTTGTTACAGTACCTACATGTCCTATCTTACCACCCTGTAGCTTAATGGTGTCTTCTACTTCAAACTCAGCATCCTTGGTAGCTATGATACCGGTATCCGCTGCCTGTCCACCGCTTGTAGCATAGAAAGGAGTCTCTTCTACAATAATGGTTCCTTTTTGTCCGGCAACAAGTTCATTCGTCAGCTCAGACTCTGTGGTTAATACAGTAATTTTAGATTGATAGCTCAAATGGTCATAGCCAACAAAAATAGAAGTAATACCCGCATCAATTTGCTGATATACCGTCTCTTCTGCACCCATATAGTTAGAGGTACCTCTCGCATTTCTAGCGGTAACTCTTTGTATCTCCATAGCCTCACGAAAGCCCTTTTCATCAACTTCAAAACCTTTTTCTTCTAAGATTTCTTTTGTCAAATCGATGGGGAAGCCGTACGTATCATATAGTTTAAATACATCTTCGCCAGCTAATACCTTAGCCTTCTTCTTCTCTAATTCTAATTCCATTTCAGCTAGGATACTTAGCCCCTGATCAATGGTTTTATTGAATTTATCTTCTTCAATGGTAAGAAGCTTTAAGATGTATTCTTTCTTCTCTTCTAACTCCGGATAACCATCTTTGGATTCACGAATTACAACCTTGGCTAGCTCTGCCATAAAATTGCCTTCGATACCAAGTAATCTTCCATGACGAGCTGCACCACGTAATAATCTACGGAATACATATCCTCTGCCTTCATTGGAGGGAATTACACCGTCAGAAGCCATAAAGGTTACAGAACGGACATGATCCGTTATCTTACGGATGGACACATCCTTCTTCGGATCTTGTTGGTAGGTTGCATGCGCAAGTTCACATACCTTATCACGAATTGCCTTCATGGTATCAACATCGAAGATGGAGCTTACATCCTGTACTATGGTAGCAAGTCTCTCAAGACCCATACCGGTATCAATGTTTTTATTTTCAAGTTCTGTATAATTACCGTTACCATCTCCGTTAAACTGTGTAAATACGTTATTCCATACTTCAATATAACGATCACATTCACAGCCTACGGTACAGCCTTCCTCTCCACAACCATATTTCTCACCGCGGTCATAATAGATTTCAGAGCAAGGACCGCAAGGGCCTGCACCATGCTCCCAGAAGTTATCTGCTTTTCCAAAGCGGAAAATGCGCTCTGGAGCGATACCGATTTCTTTATTCCAAATTTCAAAAGCCTCATCATCATTCTCATAGACTGACGGATATAGGCGATTTTCATCAAGACCTACTACTTTCGTTAAAAATTCCCAAGACCATGCAATTGCTTCATGCTTAAAATAATCACCGAAAGAGAAATTACCAAGCATTTCAAAAAAGGTACCGTGGCGTGCAGTTTTACCTACATTTTCAATATCACCGGTACGGATACACTTTTGGCAGGTAGCTACACGATTTCTGGGTGGTATCTCCTGTCCGGTAAAATAAGGTTTTAAGGGTGCCATACCTGAATTGATTAGCAATAAGCTGTTATCATTATGGGGAATGAGCGGAAAGCTGTTTAATACCAGATGTCCCTTGCTCTCAAAGAATTCTAAGAACATTTTTCTAAGTTCATTTACTCCATATACTTGCACGTTAATTTGCCTCCTATATTAAAAATATCCTTTAACCAAAGCATTATTTTCTCGTTTAAAACTAGTTGTTTCATTTTATAGTTTTATTTTTCTGTTTTTTCTCATATCTCTATTTTCTATGAGCAAGTTCGGTGGTGATATCCTCCCAGTCAAGTCCGCATTCCGCCATCAAAACCATAAGATGATATAGGTAATCAGAAATTTCATAGCGAAGCTCCTCCGCCCCCGGATTCTTAGCAGCTATGGTAATCTCTGTAGCCTCTTCCCCACATTTTTTTAAGATTTTATCAATGCCCTTATCAAACAGATAATTCGTATAGGAACCTTCCTTGGGATTTACCTTTCGATCCAGGATAACATCATAAACATCCTTAAAAACATGCAATGGGTCAGTATTTTGATACTCCTTCTTCACTAGCTCGGTATGGAAGCAGCTTTGATTGCCCGTATGACAGGCTGGTCCGATTTGAAGCACTTTCGCCAGTATCGTATCCTTATCACAATCAAGACTTAATTCCTTAACATACTGGAAATGACCCGAGGTCTCTCCCTTTAACCATAGCTTATTACGGCTTCTTGAATAGTAGGTCATTCTTCCACCCACAACAGTCTTATTATATGCTTCTTCATTCATATACGCAAGCATTAAAACTTCATTGGAACGATAATCTTGTACTACCACAGGGATTAAACCTAAGGCATCCAGTTTAAACTCAGAAAATGGCACCTTACTATCAAAGGTATTAACCTCTATATTGTTTTCCTTAAGTGAATATTTTGCTTTCATAATATCCTTGTTTTCAAAGAAATTTGTGGCTACTGCGCTCACTTTAGATATACTAATCAAACTTGTGATATCATTACGAACCAGACTATCACGAATGATAATCGGAATTGGAGAATTTTCCATCATTGCAACTGTTTTATCTGATAAAGCCACATGCTTTAATAGTAGAGTTCCTACCTGTTCTTTTGCTAACTTATGGAATAAATCCTCTTCTTCTTGATCCATGCATTCAATGAAATCTAGCTCCACCATAATCTTATCAGCTCCAAAACGTTTCGTTGCTTCTCCTATAAGATCTCTATTTTCTAAAAGAGAGTATTTGATCATCGTACTGGCGGCTCCGGTATAGATTGCCTTTTTCACATCTTCTAAACGTTTGATATAAGTACCAAGAATAACAGGTATATCAATCTCTTTCATTAAGTCCTTCACGAATGACAAAAATTCTTCTCTGGATTTCTCATCTTTTGAGTAATTGTATAGAAATAACTCATCAGCTCCATGATAAGAATACTCCTTTGCCTGTTTCAGTATCTTGGCCGGCAACTCATTTTCAGCATTAATATAGGGAATGATTTTTTTGTAGGACATTCAATTACCGCCTCCTTCACATGCATTCTTACGAAACACTCTTATTTTCAAATAACTTAACTGCTTTCTTTAGATCAATCCGATCTTCATAAAGTGCTTTACCTACAATGGCACCATATACATTAATTTCTTCTAACTTTTCAAGGTCTTTTAGAGAGGAAACCCCTCCTGAGGCAATAATATTTAGACCGGTATTATCAACTAATTCCTTTGTATGTTCGATATTGGGGCCTTGTAGCATTCCATCTTTGGAAATATCCGTATACACTATGGTCTTTACACCACATTTCTTCATTTCTATAGCCAGGCTAACTGCATGATAATTACTTACTTTTTCCCATCCTTCAATGGCTACCATACCATCCTTTGCGTCGATTCCGATTACAATTTGCTTAGAACCAAAGGTAGCAACCGCTTCCCTTATAAAACCGGGATCTACAACCGCTTTTGTACCGATAATAACACGCTCCACGCCAAGATTTAATTTATTTTCAATATCTTTAATGGTTCGGATACCTCCACCAACCTGTACTGGTATCTTAACCTCGGAAACTATGTTCTTTATCACCTCGTCATTAACGGAATGCCCTACAAGGGCTCCATCAAGATCTACAATATGGATAAAGGAAGCCCCTGCAGCTTCCCATTGTTTTGCTATTTTAATAGGCATATCCGAATATACCAAAATATCCTGAAAACTTCCCTGTCTGAGTCGTACACACTGTCCATTTCTAATGTCGATTGCCGGAAATAATATCATATAACACCTTTGCCTTTCTCTGCCTACGTTTTTTAGTCAATTGAGCCCTTCGTAGATAAGACACCCTGTATGCGTTCATCCATACTACAAGCTTCATCCAATGCTTTTGCAAAGGCTTTAAAAGCAGCCTCAATGATGTGGTGGTTATTGCCGCCATCCAATTTTTTAATATGTAGATTCATCCCTGCAGTATAGGAAATAGCATAGAAGAACTCCCTAACAAGCTCGGTCTCCATGTAGCCGACACGATCCGTACTAAAATCCAAATCATACCCAAGATAGGGTCTACCTGAAAGATCAATTGCACATAGTACCAGAGTCTCATCCATAGGCAAAATACAAGAGCCATATCTTTTTATACCCATTTTATCACCAAGCGCAGCTTTGATTGCCTGCCCAAGGACGATGCCAGTATCTTCTACGGTATGGTGAGCATCTACATATAAATCTCCCTTAACAGATAATTTCATATCGAAAAATCCATGTTTTGTGAAGCTTTCTAACATATGATTAAAAAATCCGATTCCTGTCTCTATTTGGGCTTTACCGCTACCGTCCAGATCAAGTTCCATTTCGATATCTGTTTCCTTCGTTTTACGATCGATTACGGCTATTCTGTTGTTCATGGCTTCACCTGTCCTTTTTTTATATTATACAATATGAGGTATAAATGTCAAACCTCTTTTCTTACTGAGATGGTATTATAGATCATAGTTTACTTGGTCTTCTACTACCGAGCGTTCCGAAGCATTCCCATCTTCAAATCTAACTGCAATGGAATTCGCATGCGCTGTAAGGCTTTCAGAATTAGCAAAGGCAATAATATCTTTATATATAGGCTCTAAGGCTTCTCTTGAATAAGAGATAATACTAGATTTCTTAATAAAATCATCCACACTTAGGGGTGAGAAAAACTTAGCAGTCCCATTGGTGGGTAGCACATGATTCGGCCCTGCCATATAATCTCCTAAGGGTTCACTAGAATATTCTCCAATAAATATTGCTCCTGCATTCTTAATCTTAGTCATTACCATGAAGGGTTCCTTCGTCATAATCTCCAAATGCTCTGATGCAATCTCATTGGTCGCAGCAATTGCCTCCTCCATACTGGAGGCCACCATGATATAGCCGTAATTTTCTAAGGATTTTTTTAAAATCTCTTTTCTGGAAAGTTGTTCAACAAACTGATCTACTTCTTCTGATACCTTTTTCGCCAGCTGTTGACTGGTTGTGATAAGGATTGCTGAGGCAAGTTCGTCATGCTCCGCCTGGGATAATAAATCAGCAGCAACAAATCTAGGATTAGCTGTCTCATCAGCCAGTACAAGTATCTCACTAGGTCCCGCAATAGAGTCAATACTTACATGACCATAGACTGCCTTCTTAGCCAAAGCTACATAAATATTACCGGGGCCAACAATCTTATCTACCTTAGGAACACTTTCCGTTCCAAAGGCAAGAGCTGCAATCGCCTGTGCACCACCTACTTTATATATTTCAGTTACACCTGCTTCCTTGGCAGCAACCAAGGTTCCCTCATATATGTTACCGTCCCTATCAGGAGGAGTCGTCATTGCAATACGCTCTACTCCTGCCACTTTAGCCGGTATAACATTCATAAGTACAGAAGAAGGGTAGGCTGCCTTCCCGCCCGGTACGTAGACACCGACCGCTGAAATTGGTGTGATTTTTTGTCCAAGAATTGTTCCTTGTTCCGTAGAATCGAACCAACTATATTGCTTTTGTTTTCCATGATATGCTTCTATATTTTTAATTGCTTTTCTAATAACATCAAGTACTGTAGGATCAATCTTCTCATAGGCTTCCTTGATCTCGGCCTCCGTTACCCTAATGGTATCTTTGTTTACATCCGCTTTATCAAAACGCTTCGTATAATCAAAGAGTGCTTGGTCCTTCTTCTCTTTTACATCTTTAAGAATCCTTGCAACTGCTTCTTCATACTCGCCATACTGATTAGGACTTCTTTTTAATAAATCCTCCAATATATTCTTCTTTGATTCTGAGTTTAGTTCAATAATTCTCATACAAGGTCCATTTCCTTTCTGACTGTTTCAATCACGAATTCACTCTGAAACATTCCTTTTGTAAGTTTATAATACATCCTTCAAATCACGAATCATCTTGCTAATTCTCTCATGCTCCATCTTCATACTAACTTCATTTACCACCATGCGAGCAGACAAATTACAGATCTCCTCAAGTACCTCCAATCCGTTCTCGCGTAATGTCGAACCGGTTTCAACGATATCTACGATTACCTCCGATAAACCAACAATAGGAGCTAGCTCTATAGAAC
>JAEWEO010000252.1 GCA_023389295.1 Bacillota bacterium | reverse complement strand
CTGTAACTCTCTTGCACGCTCTAAAGCCTGGTCAATGTTTTCACAGAAATTCTTGGTTCCAACTTCCTCAACAAATCCGGCCTTTTGCATCATACGAAGAGGTTGCTCCTGAACATGGGAAAGAAGGATGGTAATCTTTCTCTTCTTACAATTCTCCCAAACTGTATGAAGGGAATGAAGTGCATTCACATCCATAGCAGGAACACTTCCCATACGAAGAATGATAATTCTTACTTTCGACTCCGCAAGAGATATTTTCATAAACTGGTCTGCTGCTCCAAAGAACATAGGTCCATTGATTTCGTATACCAAGGTATTTTTAGGTATTTTCTTTAAACGAAGGGTTTCCGTATCCGTTAATTCCTCTTCATCTTCAGGACTATCCTTCCACTTTTGGATATCTGAGACATCTGACATTCTCTTTACAAATAAGATAGCAGCCATTAGAATTCCTATTTCAATCGCTACCACCAGATCAAAAATTACCGTTAAACCAAAGGTTGTAACCAGTACCATCATATCGCTTTTGGGTGATTTTCTCACTAACTTTACAAACTCTCTCCACCCACTCATGTTGTAAGCTACCATAAATAAAATCGCTGCAATTGTAGGCATAGGAATAAGTGCTGCATAGGGCATGAACAGAACTAAAACCAGTAAAAGAACGACAGAATGTACCATACCGGAAATGGGAGTACGTCCACCATTTTTAATATTAGCAGCTGTTCTTGCTATGGCTCCTGTTGCAGGAATACCACCAAACAAACTGGATAAAATATTACCACTTCCTTGGGCTACCAGTTCCATATTGGAACGATGTTTGCTTCCTATCATACCGTCTGCTACAACGCAAGAGAGCAAGGACTCGATCGCCGCCAAAATTGCAATGGTAATGGCATCGGGCATCAAAGAGTTAATCATGGTTATATTCACTTTCGGTATGTGTAGTGTCGGAGGCTTAGAAGATATTTCATAGAGACTTCCTATGGTATTAACCTCCATATCAAATAGTTTAACGATAGCTGAAGCTACTAAAACTGCAATCAAAGATGCAGGTATCTTATGACTGATTTTTGGCCAAACAATCAGTATAAGAAGCGAAATACTACCAATCATTACTGCCAAAGGATTTATCGTCGTAATATTCTCTACGCAGGAAAATAGTTTTTCCAACGTCTCAGTAGGAGAGTTATGTAATGTAAGTCCTAGAAAATCCTTTATCTGCCCAATGAATATAGTAACGGCAATACCTAAGGTGAAACCAGTTGTTATGGTATAGGGAATGAATCGAAGTAGCCTTCCAAACTTTAAAAACCCCATGATGATTAATAAAATACCAGCCATGATGGTGGCTACTGCTAAGCCTTCCATACCCTGTCTGGCAACAATTCCTGCTACGATGGTAGCAAAAGCAGCCGTAGGTCCAGATACCTGAACACGGCTTCCACCTAAGAATGATATAACAAATCCTGCAACGATTGCAGTATACAAGCCTCTCTCCGGCGTTACTCCAGATGCCAGGGCAAGTGCTATTGATAGGGGTAACGCGATAATTGCTACAATAATACCTGCTACAACATCCTTAATAAATTGCTCCCTATGATAGGTCTTCATAACCGAAAACAACTTTGGTTTCATCTTTTCCATTTTTCTTTGTGCCTCCATCTCTTTTCCTTATAGTCTTCTAAAATCGTATCCTGTTATTTAAATGAAAACTACAATAGATAATCTTAATCCTATACGACAGGATTTTCAAGTAGGTTACGACATTTTCTTACGTTATTATAAAATATATGAAGATTTTCTAAATTATATCTGAAAATAAATGCTCTTATGGTTCTACCCCCTGGTAGTTTTGCCAGACTTACCAGATTTTAAGGATGGAATATTAATTTTAATATGTTACAATGATATAGCAACTTATGTTAATCATTTACTATATTTGGAGGTTGTTCAATGAAACGAATTCTATTGATCTTACTATCTTGCCTCACTCTAATTGGTGCTGGGCTGATAGGATATCATTATCTGAATAAAGAAACAGCCGAACTGTCCTACCCCTCATTTTTAGAAGCTGTAGAGCAAAATAAGGTGGAAGGAGTCATCTTATCAGATGACGGTAATACCTTTTTGGTTGAACTTAGGAATGAACCGAACAGCCAATATATCGTTCCTAATCCTAAGACTGAAGATTTTACTGAATTTTTACTTCTTAATCATATAGATATCAGTTATGGCAAGGAAAGTGTTATTGTTACTTTATTGAAAGTGGCAATCGTGGGCGGAATTGTGTTCGGAATTTATTGGTTAACAAAAAACGGAGGAAATTCTAGTAACCTGGTAGAAGATGCAAATAAGAAGAAAGCTGCTACCTCTAAAGTTACTTTGGCTCAGGTTGCCGGTAATGTGGAGGCCAAGTCTATGGTAGAGGATATTATTGCTTTTATCAAAGAGCCGGATAAATACTCCGTTGTCGGTGCAAGAATGCCGAAGGGTTTACTTCTTTATGGTCCTCCCGGAACTGGTAAGACACTTATGGCAAAGGCCATCGCAGGAGAAGCAAACGTACCCTTCTATGCTATGAGTGGTTCCGATTTCGTACAGATGTATGTCGGTGTAGGTGCAAGCCGTATAAGAAACCTATTCCGTAAAGCAAAGAAAAGCGAGAAGGCTGTTATCTTTATTGATGAGATTGATGCTATCGGTAAAAAAAGAGCAAGGAATGCTTCTGCAAGTAATGACGAACGTGATCAAACATTAAATGCTTTACTCACCGAAATGTCAGGTTTCCATGATAATCAGGGTATCATCGTAATCGGTGCAACAAACCGCTTAGATACTTTGGATGAAGCTTTACTTCGCCCCGGTCGTTTTGACCGTCATATTGAAATAGGTTTACCCGATGTCAATGCTCGTAAGCACATTTTATCTCTATATGCGAAGCAAAAACCTTTATCCGATGATGTAGACTTAGATGAAATAGCAAAATCTACCGTATATTTTAGCGGTGCTATGTTGGAAAATTTAATAAACGAAGCCGCGATTAATGCAGCCAATGACAAATCAAGTGTCATTAAAAAGGAACACCTTGACAATGCTTTTTATACTGTAGTCGCAGGGTCACCCAAATGCGACCGCAGTTATATCACGGACCGAGATCGCAAAATCACCGCATATCATGAGGCAGGGCATGCTCTTGCTACTACCTTACTATTACCGGAACATTATATCTCTAAGGTAACCATCATTCCAAGTGTTCGTGGTGCCGGAGGTTTCAATTTAAGCATACCGAAAGACACCATGTTCCAGACGCAAAAACAGTTAAAAGCGAATATTCAGGTATTATTAGCCGGACGAGTGGCGGAAGAATTGATTTTTGGTAGCGAAGAAGTAACTACCGGAGCCAGCAACGATATCCAGAAAGCATCCCAGCTACTGGTAGACTATATCAATAAATTCGGTATGGATCCTGATTTTGGTTTATTTAGCATAGAGGTTCTTAACGAAGGCCACGACAATGAGCTAATTTCAAAATGTCGAACTCAGATGAATGAGTTATATGAGGAAACAAAGCAATTAATACATGATCATATATCCCTTCTTGAGAATATTACTTTGGAGCTACTAACAAAAGAATCCCTTAGCGGACAGGATATTGAGCGTATCTGCGCTTAAGCTCATAAACAGTTGAAACGGCAAACAGAAGTTGTTATCTTCTATTTGCCGTTTCTATTTTCCTATTTATTTGCACATTTACTATCAATAATTCAAGTGATACCACAACATGATTTGACGAGCAACTGTTATTTTGACACTCATTTTATCTTAAAATATTTCTCTTGTTTATTTTTCTCAAAGGCATTATAATAACCAATCCATTGATATTCCAACATCAAATCCTCTAATCCTGTCTGATCCGATAACCCATAGACATTATTTTCATTATCCTTATAGAAGAGACCATTGATCACAGGAAGTGTCTCATAAAGCCCAAGTAAATAATTATTGTAGGTGGTTCTTTCCAACCCTGCTGTCTGAAGCAAATAGGAACTTAAGTAATTAGCGCTGATGTTATCCACAACTTCTTCAAAAATATCATAGTTTGCCCACAATATAAAAGGTACTTCATACTTTAATGGGTATTTCTCCGGCTGATCCTCCATGGCATCATGAAACTGGCTGTATACCACCGGCTGATGGTCTCCAAAAAGTAACAAAATCGTTGGCTCCTTCTGGTTTTTAAAATACTCCACCAAATCTTGAAAAGCCTGGTCAGATTCTCTTAATAAGCTTAAATATTGCTCCACCTCTTCACAGTTTTCATAATCACTTAGTGTTACGGTCTTATCCTCTGAAAAAATGCGTTCCTTTGAATATCCGCCATGATTTTGCATGGTAACATTGAAGATAAATAAGGGAGTGTCTGCTTCCTTCTTCTCGTATTCCTCAATAATCTTACCATAGCTTTCTTTATCACTAATATAGCTTCTGATCAGTTCAGGATCTTCAAAATCCTCCATGGATAGAAATTCATCAAACCCTAGTAACGGATAAACCAGATCTCTCTTATAGCCACTCCGTTCATAAGGATGAATTGCGATATTGTAATAGCCCTGAGCCTTTAGTGTTGTTGCCAAGGAACTTGTCGGATCCGTTACAAATTGTTGATAGGGTACACTATTCGCCGGCATGACTGCCATACTGTTCCCTGTTAAGAATTCATATTCCGTATCACTTGTTGCACCTCCGAATACCGATACATACAAATTCCCCTTAACGGTATCCTCTGTCATGGAACGAATATAGGGTAGATAATCCATATTGGTTTTATAATCTCCAATTAAACTTAAGTCAGAAAATGCCTCATTCATAATCGCAATAATATTAGGCTTTATCCCATTCGTAGGTGTTGTATTTTTGTTCTTATCTGTTTCTTCTAATATGGCCTCCACTTTTTCTATGTGATAGCCTTCCGGAGCTTCTACCTTCATCGCCTTTACATTGGCAACAAATCCGAAGGCTGTTCCATAAGTAGCATAGGTATATTTGGGTGCAAAATAATCAATTACTCTAATCTTTGAACGAATCAGATCTGTCTCAAAAAAAGTATGAAAAACAAAAAAAGTTACGATGAAATATATCATCATCACCAAGATACAATCAAACCACCCGGGTCTTTTTGGAGTACCTGTAACAACATAGCCAAGTGTAAAGATCGTATACATGATGAGGGTTGCCAGTAAAAAGTCCTTTGTAACAATAATCTCATAATGGGAAGCCACACTCATTCCGGTCTGCCAAGCCAAAAGATCACTTGGTATAATCGGATTTCCTCGAAATAGATATACAAAGTAATTCATTACTGCTACAAGATATATTAATAGGGATCCTAGCATTATGGTTATTTTAGTATTCCTTATGAAAACATAAATCAGGAAATAGATGACATAATACCAGATGACATTATAAATACCATAATTTTTGAACAAATTTTGATTTAAATTACTTACCATCAGCTCCACCATCACAAAGGAAGCCACCGGAGACAGAATTAATAGACTACCATCGATCCATCCCGCAATCTTTTTTGGACATTCAAATTCCGTTAATATTTTAAAAACTATCATCAAAGTTATTACAACCCAAAGAAGAAGATAGTCAATGCTTGTCCATAATTTTAGTGTTCGCTCTACTTCATTTTTTTGAAATACAAATAGTAAATATATAAAATATACGCCAAATAAAATCACAGGAATAGCAATTATTCTCCCCTTATTCCATTTCCTTTTTAAATCTCCTTGCTCCATCATCTTATCCCCTTAAAGTTCTTCCTTCATCCCTTTGTAATTAGCCTTTCTAACAAATTTTATAGAAAGTATAAATCAATGTCAATCATTTCCGGCTAATATTTCTAAATGCACGCCATAGGAAAGCCATTGCTAACATATTGCGTGCATTTTAAATACATTTTGAATATCCATATCACACTCTTGATATTCTCCATATCACTCCGGTATTTGGTAAAAATTCTTCCATATTATTACGCTCATTCGTTCCAAAATCAACTACATACATTGCATGATCAGGACCAAATACAACATCCGTCGGCCAGCCTAATCCTCCTTCTTGGGTAAGGTAGGCGGGAAAACCGGATTTATTAATTGCAAAGGTTGTCGTACCACCCGTAAGAATATCAACTCTTGTTACCTTATGTCCAACTCCCGGATTTGGAGTTGTATATCTCATAAAGCGCGGCCAAACACTCCCAAACTCAGCAATATAGATATCATTAATCTTGCCAAAATCGCTATAATAATTAATATCAAATCCCATGATCGTTGAGTCAGGTGGAAATTTTGCAAAGGGCTGTGGTGGTGCACTTGGGTGATTAGTCAAAAGAAATTCAACGGGTTTACCACCCTCCGGTGTAAACCTTGGTGATGTTACCGGTTCAGCCGCCGAATAATCCGGCCAACCATACCATTGCCCCTGTTTAACAATATAGAGTTGATCGCTCGCATTGGCTATGGGTCTACTTCCTCTTTCGTCAAAATCATGATTTGAAGCAAAGAGACTTCCTGCCTCATCAAACTTCAACCTTACTGCATTTCTCAGCCCCCAAGCAAAAAGCTCCAGTTCCGAACCATCCAAATTTGCACGCAAAACACCTCCGGTAGCCTTGGTAAGTCCCTTTCTTATCTCAAAGGGAATATTGGGCACCCCATATGGCGAAAAAGCACCGGTATATGCTTTCTCATCCACCCCTTCTGCTGCCAGTATATTCCGAGTCACAAAATTCTGACCATTAAGCATGATATAAGAACCTGGATAATCACAGAGTAGTGGTGATTCTAACACCCATAGATTATCAGTTCCTACTACCCCTGAATTAGTTGCAGCACCTTGACCAAAATACAACTTTCCATCCGGTCCAAACTCTATTTTACTATTTACATAATCACCGTTGCTTGGCAGACCGGAAATAATATTTTTTCTTCTCCCATCCATATCTATCTCTGTTACAAAACCTCGATGGGATGCGTAGATTTTACCATTGTGAAAGTTTATGCCTGCCAATGGCTCATTAAAACCCTCAGCAATAATATCAAATATCCCATTACTTAACCGAAGGATTCTTGAGACTCCGGTAATATAGCCTGACTCAGCAACTAATATGTCTCCTGCATCCGTAAAAACCATATTCACCGGAAAAGATAGACCAACAGCAAATACTTCTATCTTATACCCAGGAGGTACAATAATATCTTGTGCATTAATATAACGTTCGCCAAAGGTCAGATTACAGGCGCCTAAATCTCTATGAACATAATCATACATGCCATCGCTCCGAAATACTACATTTTTAAATTATATTCCTATTTGTTGAAATAAATTAGTATTTTCATAAAGGCTATTTAAGGCTTAAGCAGTAATCTTATTTCGTTCGTACAATTCTCCATATCACCCCAGTATTTGTTAAGTATACATTAGGGTTCTCAGCTGTATTAATACCCAAATCAAGAACATACAAAGCCTGATCGGAACCAAACACTAGATCAATGGGTCTACCAAGGCCTCCCTCTTTTGTGATAGAGGAAGAAAAACCAGATCGGTTAATTGCAAAGGTTGTAACACCTCCGGTATCATTATCAATGACCGTTACCCTATGCCCAAAGCCGGCATAGGGAGTCACATCACCATCTATGATATGACTGGCACTTCCAAACTCTGCAATATAAATATCTCCATAATTTCCAAAATTACTGTAACAAAAGTCAAAGCCCATAATATTAGAATAAGCGGGAAATATGCTGAACGGTCTTGATGGATCACTAGGATGATTTGATAATAAAAATTCCACAGGCTTCTTACCTTCCGGCTGGAATCTTGGAAGGGTTACGGGTTCTCCACCTGCATAATCCGGCCAACCATACCATTCTTTGTCTCTAATTAATAGGAATTCGTCGGGTGCATTTACAATCGGCCTGCTTCCCCTATCTTCAAATCCTTGGTTTGAAGCATACAATCGGTAACTATGATCAAATTTTATAAAAGCAGGATATCTAAGGCCCCATGCCACTAACTCCAAATCGGTACCATCCTGATTCGACCTTAGAATACTTCCGGAGGCTTTCACAACTCCCTTTCGCATCTCATATTCCTTATTCGCCTCCCCATAAGGAGAAAAGGCACCGGTAAAGGTGTTTTCATTACCTTGAACCAACATATTGCGAGTTGCAAAATTCTGCCCTCGAAGAATAATATAATCTCCAGGGCTATCATGTAAAAAAGGACGCTCTAAAACCCATAGATTATCCTGCCCCACAACGCCGGAATTTGTTACTGTGCCTTGACCAAAATACATCTTACCATTTATGTCAAAGGCTACATTACTATTACCGTAATCCCCATTGCTTGGCAAACCAGTAATGATATCCACAATAGTACCATCCGGTTTTACAACAGATATCGCCCCTTTATGTGAGACATAGATACTTCCTTTGTAATAGGTAATACCTGTGATAGGTGGACTAAATCCCTCCGCAACTATTTCTATAGTCCCATTTCTTAAGCGTATTATTCTCGGATAGCCATTCACCAGTCCGGATTCAGCAATCAACAGATTGCCAGCTTCATCAAATGTAAAAGTTGTTGGTACATTCAAACCGGACGCAAATACTTCAATCTGGTATCCCGGAGGAAGTATGATATCTGCCGGATTAAGATACCTTTGTGTTTCTACTTGTGTCAGTGTATTGATATTAAGCCTTAACTCGCATTCATCCCAATCCCACATTAGAACACTCCAGAGGTTACGTTACTACAATATATTCAATTATGCTTCAAACTTCCACCATTTATTATTTATTCCATAAATCCACCGGTGAGACCTTACAAATCTTTCTGTCATAGGTATATAATCCATTGACTTCATCCTCAACATCGGATAATTGGGTATAAACCGCGGCTGATAAGCCTTTGTCAATTAATTGTTTTATTTCCTTCTCCATTAAGTTCTTATAAGCATTATCCAGCTCCTCTTTCGTAAGATAGATTCGATATCCATAGATCATTAAGGAATAAGTATGTTCTTTTAAGTAGCATGCATAACCACCAAACTCCGAAAAAACAACAGGACGTTTCTCAGGTTTCACCTTCAAAGGATGGAAGTAATTATGAATACTCTTAAAATCTCCACATTTTTGATCATACCATCCACTTGCATGATCAATAAGTCGCGTTGTATCAAGTTCACGAATGCGTTCATAGGCAAGCCCTGCATCAAACTGTCCCCAAGCCTCATTAAAGGGAACCCAAACTACAATGGACGGGCAGTTATAAAGGTGCGTCACCGTCTGGGCACACTCCCTAGTCCATTCCCTTCTACCTTCTTCCTTTTTCCTGCCAAACCAACCATAATGATGGTCTTTGATTCTGTTTGCAAAGCTTGGAAAAACAGTAGGTAAATACCCAACTAAAAAGGTATTATATTCTTCACCGCCATTAACCATATCCTGCCATACAAGCATACCCAGACGATCACAATGATAATACCAGCGAAGCGGTTCAATCTTGATATGCTTTCTCAACATATTAAAACCTAGCTCCTTGGCTTTTTGGATATCAAAGATGAGCGCCTCATCACTCGGTGCTGTATAGAGTCCATCAGGCCAATAGCCTTGATCAAGTAAGCCATTTTGGAAATAGGGCTCGTTATTCAGATATATTCTGGGTATCTGATTCTGATCCTTCTTTATTTCTATTTTTCTCATAGCAAAATAGCTTTCCACCCTATCCTCGCCTGCAG
>JAEWEO010000235.1 GCA_023389295.1 Bacillota bacterium | reverse complement strand
GTACTTACCATTCTGATTGTACTCTTAATCGTAATTATTTGGCTTGCGATTTTTGGAATGTTAATTAAACTTGATGTGGGTGGCTTTGGATCCGGTGTTCTTCGACCGATTTTAAAGGATGTTCCTGTGATTAACCGGATTTTACCGGATGCTTCAATAGAAGAAGAAGTGGAAGAAAATAATTATGAATACCGTTCTCTTGCAGAAGCGGTTGCTAGAATCAAAGAACTCGAAAATGAAATAGCTCAAATGAATGAAAACACTACATCTTCCAACGATAGTACGGCACAACTTCAAGCAGAGATAGACCGTTTAAAAGTATTTGAGGAAAATCAAAAGGCTTTTGAAGAACGTGTAGCAGAATTTGATAAAAAAGTTGTATTTGCAACAGCAGCACCGGATATCGAAGAATATAAGGCATATTATGAGGAGATCGATCCAACCAATGCAGAAGAGATATACCGTCAAGTAATTGAACAGCTGCAATATTCCGATGCTATTTTGGAAAAAGCAAATATTTATAAGAATATGGATCCGAAGGCAGCTGCTAAAATATTTGAAACAATGACGGCGGATGTTGAATCAGTAGCTCAGATTTTATTGAGCATGAAGCCAAAAGAAAGTGCGGCAATCCTAGCTGAAATGGATAGTGTTATAGCGGCTAAGATTACAAAGAAGATGCTAGATATGGATGCAGAAAAACTAGCCGATTAGTGAGATTAATTTTTCACAAAGTGAATTGTTACGATTACTATGCAAATATTGTGCAAAAGCACGAATTACTGCGTTTTGATAGCAGGAAGGTTTCATCGGGTAATAGGAAACGAAAGTTTCTTGTTATAAATAAAAGACAGTTAGGATATTGAAATTTAAGGAAAGGAGGAGAAGATATGACAACGCAAAGTATAACATCGAAGGCACCAAACCTTTTTGGGAATGTAACAGGATCTAGTGCTAAGCAAAAGCAATCCGGTAATTGTTTTGACCTCATTATGGACAGTAGTTTGAAATCCTTACAAAAAAATCCCGGTAATAATTCTTTGGCGAATTCAAAAAAATCAGATGTAGCAGAGAAATCGGATATGGGTTATAGAGATGAGAGTAAGATGGAACCTTTGTCAGGGGATAGAAATCAAACCAAAGTAGCTTCACAAGAAATATCATCGGGACAGACAAAAGAGCTGGATGCAGGTAAGGGCACGCTACAAGCCCAGGGAGCTAAGGATGAACCGGAAATCGATTCTGAAGTTCTTGCACAAATCAGTAGTATGCTGCAAATGATGAAAGAAGCTGTAATGAAAACACTAAATCTCACATCGGAAGAATTAGATCAATTATTAAAAGATCAGGGTATGAGTATAACGGATTTGTTGCAGCCAGAAAGTTTACAGCAACTTGTTCTTGCTTCAAGTGGAGAAAGTGATTTGCTAGCGGTTTTAACAAAGGAAAATCTAGCGACTTCAATGAATGAATTACTCCAAACACTAGATCAAATTAAGGAAATGTCCGGCTTAGAACTGACAAAGGAACAAATTGACGAATTATTAATAAAAGCTGAAGCTGAGTTAACGAAACCGTTATCTGAGGAATTGGAACAGAATGCTTTGAGCGGCGATAATACGGTAACTACGAATGCAAATGAAAATTCACCAAATGTAGTTAGTGTGAAGGACAATAGCAATGAAGAAAATCAGGTAGTGAAAAACGCTGACAATTTAAAGTATAGCCAAGTGGGAACACAGACCGAGCAAACGAATGAGAGTTCTTTTGGTAATATGCAAGATCATGCAAGTGAGGAGCAAAACGAGTTAAGTGCAGAAAATCATTTCCAAGCTTTTGTAGAAAATCTTGTTGGCAATACGAAAGAAATACAGGCTGAATTTGGTGATAATGTAGCGCAAGCAGCGCAAATCAGAGATATTGCAGATCAGATTATCAGCCGTATTAAGGTAGTAGTATCAGCGGATCAAAGCTCTATGGAATTACAGCTTAACCCGGAACATCTGGGTAAAGTGAATTTGACCGTTCAATCGAAAAACGGAATGATGACGGCTCAGTTTGTAGTTCAAAACGAGATAAGCAAGGAGGCTATTGAAAGTCAATTGCATACCCTAAAAGAAACCTTAAATCAGCAGGGAATTAAAGTGGAAGCAATTGAAGTAACGGTTTCTTCGTACACTTTTGAACAAGAAAGCGGGAATAATTCACAGAATCAAACAGAGACGAAGAAACAAAATTCCGGTAAACAGATTACCTTGGAAGAGGCAATTAATATGACGGATGTCATAACCGAGGATGAGAATGCAAAAGACATGATCGGTGTAGCAGGAAGCCAGATTGACTATACCGCTTAATTACGAAAGAAGGGAGGAAACCATGTCAGATTTAATACAATCGGTGAAGGATGGTATCATAGAACAGACAAAGTCAAACGCTACAACGACTACAAAAGTAGGTGGGGAGCTTGGCAAAGATGCATTTATGCAATTACTGGTAACTCAAATGAAGTACCAAGACCCTTTAAATCCTAGTACTGATACGGAGTATATTGCTCAGCTAGCGACCTTTTCACAATTGGAGCAATTACAGAACCTAAGCTCAACGACCGCTAATACACAAGCACTCAGTCTTGTTGGAAAAGAAGTAATCATTAAAACGGAGAGCTCTTCGGGCGGCACCACTTATATCAGCGGTAAAGTAGACTTTGTGACCATGTCAGGTACTAAAACGCAATTATCCATTAACGGAAATCTATATTCCTTTGACCAGTTAGAAAGTGTCATTGATAATCAGTACATAATAGATAAGGAAGCTCCAAGTATTAAGGATAATATTTCTTTACAGTATGATGCAGCGAATCCAAAGAATGTGAGTTTTGAAGTTAATTTCGGAACCGGAGATAATGTTGCAGATGATGCCGCTATTGCAATAAATGATGTATTAATCAATTCTTCCTATGTTACGATTTCAGGTAACAAGATAACGATTAATTCAGAAATATTCAAGAATTTAGAAAATGGCACTTACAAAATAACTGTAGGCTTTAATGATCCTAGTTATACCACCATTAAGAATAAAGTGACACTTCAGGTGGTAAATGCCGTAAAGGAAGAAACGGAAGATAAGGATAGTGATATCGTATCGGAGGATAAGGATACTAGCGAAGTTTAATACGATTGATCCAATTGGTATCTGGAATTAATTTAAGCCGTTTTTCGGCGGAATGGAGAGGCATATGAACATTCCTGTAAATCAATTTCCTTCCATAGAGCAGATGACCCAACAGTTGACTTCGGTTAAGAATGCTAGCACGGCCACAAAGCAGATAAATACGACACCTTTTGGTGATATATTAAAAAGCAAACAGGCAGCTAATGAGTCAAGTGAACTGAAATTTTCCAAGCATGCGAATGAACGCTTAGCAAGCCGTAACATTGATTTGACAGATGATCAGCTTTTAAGATTGGAAAATGGAGCAAAAAAAGCAAGTGAGAAGGGAATTAACGAATCTTTAGTAATGGTAGATAACCTTGCATTTATCGTAAGTGTTAAAAATAATACGGTAATCACTGCAGTAAATGAAGGTGAAGACAAGGTGTTTACAAATATTGATGGCGCAGTAATCATGTAGAAGCCGGACCTTTAGGAGGCTTACGTATCCATGAATGACAGATTGGATACGAATGATGAAAGCAGAAATTGGAGGTCATAAAGTTATGATGAGATCATTGTTTTCTGGTGTATCAGGTCTTAAAGTACATCAGACTAAGATGGATGTAATCGGTAATAACATTTCTAATGTTAATACCATAGGTTTTAAATCAAGTTCTGTAACTTTTTCAGACGTATTTTATCAAACAACCCAGAGTGCTTCCGGTCCCAATGCTACAACCGGATTAACTGGTAAGAATGCAATGCAAATCGGTCTGGGTGCGAACGTAGCATCTATTACCTCATCAATCACAACAACAGGTGCATCTCAGAGAACTGATAATCCCTTTGATGTTATGATTGATGGTGATAGTTTTTTTATTGTAAATAGCGGTGGATCAAATTATTTTACAAAAGCAGGCTCCTTTAATGTAGATGCGAATGGTACCTTATGTACTTCCGCCGGTGCTTCTGTAATGGGTTGGCAGGTGGATCCCAATGATCCTACAAAAACAGTAGCTGACGTGGTATCTCCGCTAACCATTATGTCTCCGGAAAATTTATATGCGAATCCGGAAGCAACTACAAATGTATACATATCAGGTAATATTGACAGCAAGGATACGCAGCTTACAAGTGCTACCGGAAAAATGGTGAATGTATCCTTTTATGATAAGCTAGGGCACAGCTACACGGCTGATTTAAAGGTAACGCAGTCAGAAGATGGAACAAATCTTTATAGTGTAGCAGTAACAAATATCAAGGATGAAGATGGTCAATCCATTTTTGTAAAAAAAATTGAGGATCCGGAAACAGGTGATGTTACCTACGAACCCTCATCCATTACTTCTTTTAGCTTTGGCGGAATAGAATATCAAGCAGATGTGGCTGAGGACGGAAAGGTAACAATTGATACACAGGATGCTCCGGTCCTAACATTTAACGCTGCTACAGGTGCATTTGTAAGTATTGGAGATGGTGCAACACCGGGAAAAAGCATTAGCTTTACTATAAATGCGGACTCAGGTGCAGGTGGAGATGCGGAATCTAATCCTTTTGCAACCATCGATATTGACTTCTCCTCTCTTACCATGTTTTCTAATAGCGGATCATCT
Organism: Bacillota bacterium; assembly: GCA_023389295.1. GTDB lineage: Bacteria > Bacillota > Clostridia > Lachnospirales > Lachnospiraceae > Mobilitalea. The sequence continues at coordinate 8,022 of JAEWEO010000235.1, read as the reverse complement.
TCTTTGGAAGCTACCAAAGGAAGTCTGGAGGGCATCGGAGCAGGTAAGAAAAAAGGTAATATGACCGGTGTAGGTATCGATGCTTCCGGTAAGATATATGGTAGATATGATAACGGCGATAGTAGACTTCTTGGACAGATTGCTGTTGCAAGCTTTGCTAATCCCGCAGGTCTTGAAGCAGTAGGTAATAGTATGTATGCTGCTACACAAAACTCCGGTGACTTTGATGGTATCGGACAGGATCCGACTCTGGGTGGTGGAAGTCTATCTACCGGTGTACTAGAAATGTCCAATGTTGATTTGGCTCAGCAATTCACCGATATGATAACCACACAAAGAGGTTACCAGGCTAATTCAAGAATAATAACAACATCTGACACCTTGTTGGAAGAATTAATTAATTTAAAGAGATAAAACAAGGCTGAGGTTTGAATAGGTAAACGGCCATATGTCAGTAATGATGGGTGGCAGTAAACTGCCACCCATCATAGATTATACCAATACCAATCACAAAAGGGGGAAGTAAAGTGATAGAGGTAACAAGACTAAATGGAGTAAAACTTACAATTAATGCAGAAATGATTGAAAAAGTAGAGGAGTCTCCGGATACCGTAATTTCATTGACTTCCGGTAATAAGATCATAGTAAAAGAAAGTAGACAAGAGGTCAGAAATCTTGTAATATTATACAAAAAAGAGATTTTCGGTCAAGAATTGTAAAAAAAGGTCTTAATCGAAATCATTATAAAATCTTATCTTGGACAATACATTTATAATTTGCATGGATGCATACGAATACGCAAGAAACTATCAATAATGTTACTAACACTTGTGCGAAAGTGCCATTACAAATAGTTCAGATAGATAAAAAAACGTAGATGGAAGGTGACGTTTATGGATTTAGCATCATTACTGGGTTTGGTATTATGTTTAGTCGTTGTTGTATATGGTATCTTAGTAGGTCAATCAGGTATTGAAGTGCTTCTAAATTTTTATGATTTACCTTCAGTCCTTATTACGATTGGTGGATCGTTATGTTGTGTACTTATTATGTCACCTAATCTAAAAGGATTCTTACAAAGTTTGAAAAGTATAACTTTGATATTTAAAACGTTACCTTCTAATGAAGAGGAGACAATTAAATCCATCATAGACTTATCAAACGTAGCAAGAAAAGAAGGGCTACTTGCTCTTGAGGAAGCGGCCAACAACATTGATGATGAATTTTTAAAAAAAGGAGTATTATTAATTGTTGACGGTACAGATCCTGAGTTAGTAAGAAGTATACTAGAAACGGAGCTTACTTGTATTGAAGGTAGACATGCCAGTACAACGAGCTTTTGGGAATCGCTGGCGTCCATGGGCCCTGCATGGGGTATGATTGGTACCTTGATCGGTCTGATTAACATGTTAAAAAAGCTGGAGGACGTAAGTTCGGTCGGACCTAACATGGCAGTTGCCTTAATTACTACCTTTTACGGAGCATTAATAGCAAACTGGATTGCAATTCCGATTGTAACAAAGTTAAAAGCGAATAATTCGCAGGAAATTATGGTGAAGGAAGTAATGGTAGAGGGTCTGTTATCAATTCAAGCAGGAGAAAATCCAAGAGTTATTGAAGAAAAACTAAAATCCTTCTTATCACCGAAACGTCGAGCTGCGATGAAAGAAGAGGGCGGTGAAATGATTGGCTAGGAAAAAGAGGGAAGAAACTTCGATCAAATCCGAATGGATTAATACCTTCGCCGACTTAATGAATCTGCTACTTTGTTTCTTCGTACTGCTTTTTGCAATGTCTTCTACAGATAGTGAGAAATTTGAACAATTATCCATATCTATGGCTAATTCCATTGGCATTTTAGACGGTGGCGGAGCCACCATTGGAGAAGGACAGCTCATTTCCTCCGGTATGTCTCAGCTAAACCAGCTAGATGTATTCTTTAACAACATGGGAAAGTCGGCACAGGGTGAGGAGAATAACACCAACGATAATGACTCAAGTGAACCGAACTCCGATGGCGTCATGGAAAATAGTCAAGGCTCTCAGGGAATTCAAAACTCCGGAGAAAATGAAGGGAATAACGATGGGACTGATAATTCTTCTAGTGTAGATATAGATCAGGCAATGGAGAAAATAGAAGAAGAGATGGCGGAAGTAACCTCAGGTATGTATGATAATGTATCAGAGCTTACCGAGGAGTACAACTTAGGTGACTATGTGGAACTAAGCATGGATACGGACTATCGTTTTGTTCAACTTTCGTTGAATGGTTCCGTACTTTATAATTCCGGTGATGCAGATATTAAAACCACAGCACAACCGATTCTATTAAAAATTGGCGATGTCCTAAAGAAATACAAAGGCTATACCATTGAAATAATTGGTCATACCGATAATGTACCGATATCAAAATCATCTTACCGTGATAACAATTGGTTGTCATCCGCAAGAGCACTTAATGCGGCAGAATTTCTAATAAAAGAATGTGGAATTGATCCGGCTAAATTAAAATATTCCGGGCGAGGAGAATATGAACCGATAAGTTCAAATGCAACACCGGAGGGCCGGGCAAAGAACAGAAGGATTGAGATCAAAATATACAACGAATACAGCGGTAGATAGTATTTGAAAAGCAAGGATAAATTCATACTTTGAAAAGTGAAAATTGGATATATCGCTTTTCTAAAAGGATAAGGGAGATTCTTAAATGAAGAAGAATATATTAACTATCATTATAATGGCTATTACTTTGATTAATACCATACTTACAGCAGTTTTAATCTTTGTTATTGTACCGACATCCAATAAGACAAACCAAATAGTAACAAAAGTTGCCTCTATCGTGGATTTGGAATTGGAATCCCCTGATGCAGAGAAGGAAGAAATCAGCTTATCCGATATGGCAAGTTATGAAATACCGGACAAGCTAACCATCAATTTAAAGTCAAATGATAAAATTGAGCGCTATGCAGTTCTCTATGTTTCACTAACCATGAATACGAAGCATAAGGATTATGAAACTTACAAAGAAAAGTTAGCGGAAAATGAAAATGCCATAATGGAAATAGTAACAGAAGAGTTTGAAAAATATACCAAGGATGAGATTCCTTTGAAAAAGAATGAGATTAGAGAACAGGTTCGTATTCGCATCCAGGATCATTTTCAATCAGATTTTATTATTAATGTTTCCTTTGGGAATCTGATTCTGTCCTAATTCGTATGAAATATATTCATTTTATGATTAATTAGAGCATGAAACATATTCATTTTATGATTAATCAGAGCATGATACATATTTATTTTATGATTAATTACAGTAATTTACCTATTTAAGTTAGTACTAATTAGTGCATTGAATTAGGGTTTTTATTTTGAGAAAAAATGTATCTTGTTAGTATGGGAATTATTTACCAAGACAAGAAAAAAGATGATTTTATTCTAATTTTGTGTTATTATGTAACTAGTATACCCCAGGGAGGTAATAACTATGGGCGATGTCCTATCCCAAAACGAGATAGATAATCTGCTGGCTGCTCTTAGTAGCGGCGAACTAGATGCGGATGATTATAAGCAGACGACGGAAAAGCAGGTTAAAAATTACGATTTCGCCAGACCATCCAAGTTCTCAAAAGAACATTTGCGTACGATGAACATCATTTTTGAACATTATGGCAGATTGCTTTCAACGAATCTTCCGGCGTATTTAAGAAAGAATGTTCAAGTTGAGGTTATTAATTCAGAAGCAGTACAATATTCTGAGTTTACCAATGCACTCTCTAATCCTGTTTTGCTGGGTATTATTGATTTTGCTCCATTAGAAGGAAATATTATCATAGAACTCGCTGACAATTTAGGGTATGCAATCGTTGACCGTATGTTGGGAGGCGGTGGCTATCCCTTAGATAAAGTCAGAGATTTTTCAGAGATTGAGCTGACAATTATTGAACGTATCTTCAACGTATGTACCAATTTACTCAGAGAGCCATGGGCTAACGTGATCCAATTGCAACCAAGGTTGTTAAGAATTGAGACGAATTCGCAATTTGCGCAGATCATATCTCCGAGTGAGATGATATCGATTGTGACTCTTAATATAAAGATCGGCAATATAGAAGGAATGATGAATATCTGTCTTCCCTATGTTTGTCTGGAAAAGGTAATTGATAAGCTGAATACAAAGTATTGGTACTCAACAATGCAGCTTAGTGATGATAAATCCTATGAGGATATTATTGAAATTGCAATCGCTAAGGCTAAAGTTCCTCTAAGGGCAATACTTGGAAAGAGCACAATCTCAGTAAACGATTTTATGAATATGCAAAAGGGAGATATCATTAAGTTGAATTCGAAAGTAGAAGATGAATTAGCCGTCTATGTCGGTAACTTACATAAATTTACTGCGCTTCCGGGTGCATCCTCGGGTTCATACGCATTAAAAATTTCATCAATAATTAGAGGAGAGGAGTAACAGACTATGGATGGTATGCTATCTCAAGAAGAGATTAATGCTTTATTAAACGGCATGGGGTCGGATGATTTGGCTTCCAATTCTTCAACTGAACAGCTGACTGATGCAGAGAAGGATGCAATAGGAGAAATATCGAATATCAGCATGGGAACAGCTGCTACGACACTATTTTCTTTAGTAAATCAGCGAGTTGTGATTACAACGCCGGTTGTCGAATATGCAACTTGGAAAGATATAGTAAATAGTTACGATAAACCTTGTGTTTTTATTCAAATTTATTATGAAGATGGTCTGGATGGAAATAATATCTTAATCCTCAAAGAGAAGGATGTTAAGATAATTACAGATTTAATGATGGGTGGGGATGGAACTAACATATCAGGAGAGTTATCGGAATTGCATCTAAGTGCAATAAGCGAAGCGATGAACCAGATGATGGGTTCTGCAGCAACTTCAATTTCTTCTATGTTGGAGAAGCGAGTAAATATAAGTCCGCCTACTTCAGCAGTAGTAGACTTATATGAAAATATCAATGGTGAGAATATTGCAGATTTCTTAAAAGGAAGTTTTGTAAGAGTATCTTTTCATATGGAAATAGGCGATTTGGTCGATAGTGTTTTAATGCAACTATATCCCTTTGATTTCGCTAGAGATTTGTATAAGCAGTTTGTTCAGGCTACTTCAATGGAGCCGGATATTTCAACAAGGCCCGATAATATGGCGAAGAAAGCCCCCACAGTAGCAGCGTCACCGTCACAACCACAACCTCAAGAACCACAACCACAACCACAACCATATCAGCAGCCTTATCCAATGCAGCAGCCTATGGGATATAATCCATATCAACAGCCTATGCAAAGTGCTATGCCGTATATGATGCCCCCTATGCAGGATGTGAACGTTCAACCGGTACAATTTGCTCCGTTTACTCCTATGACAAGTAACATAGTTCAACCGGAGAACATTGATTTGTTGATGGATGTTCCGTTAGAGGTTACAGTAGAACTTGGAAGAACAAGTAAATCCATTAAAGAAATACTTGATTTTACACCAGGAACTATCATCGAACTAAATCGCCTAGCTGGTGAACCGATTGATGTTTTGGTAAATGGAAAATTTGTTGCTAAGGGTGAAGTTGTAGTAATGGAGGAAGCTTTTGGTATTCGAGTGACTGAAATAACAAAGCAGAAATAGCTTAAATAATATGAAAGACAATAAGATAGGAGAATAAAGATGGCAAAAAATATTTTAATATGTGATGATGCGGCGTTTATGAGAATGATGATTAAGGATATCTTAACAAAGAATGGTTATAACATTGCTGGAGAGGCAGAAAACGGACTAAAGGCAGTAGATAAATATCAGGAAACGAAACCTGATTTAGTAATGATGGATATCACAATGCCGGAGATGGATGGTATCCAAGCATTAAAGAAAATTAAAGCCTTAGACCCTGGTGCAAATGTAATTATGTGTTCTGCCATGGGACAACAAGCAATGGTTATCGAATCAATTCAGTCAGGAGCGAAGGATTTTATCGTAAAACCGTTCCAAGCAGATAGAGTTTTAGAAGCAGTTAAGAAAGCGGTAGGTTGATTAAGTAATGATTGGAAAAACTATGGCCCTTTTGCAAGGGATATTACCAGAACTAAAAAATGTAACACCAACACCACCTGTTTCTACTGATATTGCGGGACAATTAACAGAAGAAGTCACCACAGTAGGATCAACTTGGGATAGCTTTTTGCAATTAATAGGCTTGGTTTTTTTATTAATCATTATACTTGTAGCAGCTTATTTTACTTCCAGATTTGTTGGAGGTATCAAGCTTGGACAGATGAAAAACAGTAATTTTGAAGTTATTGATTCTTACCGTGTTAGTCAGAATAAGGTGATTCAGATCGTTAAGATCGCAAATAAATACATCGTGATAGGCATCGGTAAGGATACCATTAATTTTATAACGGAATTAGAAGAAGCAGATGTATTGATAAAAGAGGTCAAAGCGGGAGAAATGATATCTTTCAAACAGACTTTGGATAAACTTAGGAAGGTTAATAAATAAGGTTGATATCATGAATGTACATAACAGAAAAAGCTTAAGAAAAAAACCTGTAGTTATTGTTATTTTAATAGCGATCTGTGTATTGGCCTTTTTAAAAAAGGAGTATGCTTATGCATCTACGGTAGGTGATACGATTACCTCTGAGGACGAAAGTAGTAACAATCTGAGCGGCTCCTTAGGTCCTCTTGAGTTTAATTTAAATACGGATGAAGATTCAGGAAGCCTTTCCTCAACATTGCAAATGCTTATGGTCCTAACGGTCATTAGTTTAGCACCATCGATATTAATTATGGTAACTTCCTTTACCAGAATTATTATCGTCTTGCATTTTGTCCGCTCTGCTTTGGGGATGCAGTCAACTCCTTCCAATCAGATCTTAATTAGTCTGGCCTTATTTTTGACCTTCTTTATTATGTCTCCGGTTTTTAGCCAGATTAATACTACTGCGATAAAACCTTTATCAGCCGGTGAGATTACACAGGATGAAGCATTTGATATCGGAGTAGAACCGATTCGAACCTTTATGCTAGAACAGACAGATACAAAGGATTTGCGATTGTTTATTGACATTGCAAAAATTGATGTAAATACACTTGCAACGGAGAAAGATATCCCGATGACGGTTATCATTCCCTCTTTCATTATTAGTGAGTTGAGAAAAGCATTTATTATTGGCTTTTTAATTTATATACCATTTATAGTAATTGATATGGTAGTAGCATCTACACTTATGTCCATGGGTATGATGATGCTCCCGCCAACAACGATATCGATGCCATTTAAAATATTATTGTTTATTATGGCCGATGGATGGAATCTAATTATAGGAGAAGTTGTAAAGACATTTTATTAGTAATTGCCCCTAAGCGGCATCAGGGAGGAAGAAATGAATGAAATTCTCATTATAGACATATCGAGACAAGCATTATATTTAGTTTTAATAACATCTGCTCCAATGCTGCTTGCCTCCTTGGTGGTTGGTCTAATAGTCAGCATTCTTCAAACAGTTACTTCAATACAGGAACAAACCCTCACATTTGTTCCTAAACTAGTTGCTGTATTTGTAGTTTTAATGCTGTTTGGCGGTTGGATCTTAAATTCTTTAAAGGAATATATAATTGAGTTATTCTCCAATTTTAGTTATTACATAAATCTATGAATTTTACAATCCAAAATTTTGAAGCATTTTTGTTAATACTTGTGAGGATTACCGGTTTTATATATACGGCTCCTTTTTTTTCTTTGAAAAATGTACCTTTTAGAGTGAAAACTGGTTTGGCAATTTTTGTGACGGCAATTTTATTTTATTCGGTATCATATACAGCTCCAGAATATGAAGGAGTTATCGAATTTTCGATTTTCGTTGTAAAAGAAGCAATTGCAGGAGTGGTCATGGGGCTCTTTGCTAACATTGCTTATCAGATCGTATCCTTTGCAGGACAGTTTATAGATATGGAGATTGGGTTTTCCATGATGAGCCAATTTGACC
>JAEWEO010000162.1 GCA_023389295.1 Bacillota bacterium | reverse complement strand
AACCAGAGCAGTCAATTCGGTGGGTGATTTAAACGGAGCCTTAGATGAAATGCCCCGTTACTGTGTTACCATTGGAATGTATGAAATCAGTAGAGCAAAAAAAATCAGATTAGGATGCTTTCGTGATTGGCACCGAGCAGTCATAAGACATGCCGCATACGGTGATAAATCATCTCACTTTCCGATAACTTTATTACAGGATCATCCGGATATCAACATTAGAATAACTGAGTTTGTAGCAAACCTTTCCTAAATAAAACGCTCTCTCCTTTCAATTGTTACTAGGTAGAAAGAGGATAGGGTGATAGGTTTATCTGCTTTGAAAGGGAGGATATCAATGCAAGAATTTTATATTGTGAACGCTAATGTATTAACTGAAAGTGGATTTCAAGATGTAAATTTGTTGATAAAGGATGAGAAAATCGCGCAGTTTGTGGATAAAGAGGAAATACCTAAGAATGCGAAGTGTTATGACGTCAAGGGTAAATATCTTGTACCCGGTTTTATTGACGTTCATACTCATGGGGCTGTAAATGTTGACGTCAATGCGGCAACAGCAGAGGATTTAGAGAAGATTAGCCATTATTTTGCGACTCAGGGAACGACTGCTTGGCTTTGTTCCATTCTCACAGATAGTAAGGAACAGACACTATGGTGTATCAACCAGTTTAAAGAACATAAGAAGATGGAGAGTAACGGAGCCGAACTATTTGGAATTCATTTGGAGGGACCATTTCTGGCAGCAGAATATAAAGGTGCTATGCCGGAGAATCTCTTAAGAGATGCGGATCTTGAGCTTCTTAGTGAATATCAAGAAACTGCAGAAGGAGATATTCATTATATTACGGTATCACCGGAGGTAGCGGGAGTTGCTGATAACATCGAGAAAATGACCGAGCTTGGACTTGTAGTATCCCTGGGACATTCGGGAGCTGACTATGATACAACAATGAAATGTATTTATAGTGGAGCAACAGCTGCAACACATACCTTTAATGCCATGAAATTAATGCACCAGCATTATCCGGCAATATCAGGTGCAGTTCTTGAATCTGATGTTTATTGTGAAGCTATTTGTGACGGAAGACATCTTCATCCGGGCATGGTTAGATTATTACTAAAGACGAAGGGAATGGATAAGGTCGTAGCAGTCAGCGATTCCATTATGGCCACTGGGTTACCCGATGGTAATTACAAATTAGGTGTAAATGATGTTACGGTTATTGACGGTGATGCAAGACTTACCATTGGAGGTACTCGTGCCGGAAGTACTTTAACGACCGGGAAGGCTCTTAGAAATCTATTAGAATTCACCAAAAAACCGTTAGAAGAAATTATTGACCTACTAACGAAAAATCCGGCGAAGATGTTGGGAATATACGAGGAACGTGGTTCCATTGATCTTAACAAAATAGCCGATCTCGTCGTACTGGATGAGAAATATGAGATTGTTGATACCTTTGTTAGAGGTAAGCTAATCCAAAAATAGATAAGAAAAATGGAAAGATAGCAAGTAAAAGAAGATAAGTATTTTGTCATAGGAGTAGCTCCTATTGCAACTAGTAATTGTTTGATAAAAGAGAGGAAGATAATTATGCCATTAATACCTTTAAGACCTCTGTTAGAGGCGACCGATCGTTATAATTTTGCCCAAGGAGCCTTCAATGTGAATGCGGTTGCTCAGATAAAGTCAGCAATTGAAGTTCATGAGATGTTTCGTAGTCCTGCAATACTACAGGGAGCAGATTTAGCAAATGGTTTTATGGGAGGAAGAACAGATTTCTTAAATTCTACCATAGAAGACAAACGTCTTGGTGCAAAGAATATTGGCGATGCTGTTCGTAAATATGGTGCATATTCAAGTGTGCCTATTGTTCTTCATTTAGATCATGGTAAGGACTTCGACTCTGTAAAAGCTGCCATTGATGGTGGTTATACTTCTGTTATGATTGATGGTTCCTCCCTTCCTTATGAAGAAAATGTAGAACTAACCAGAGAAGTTGTAAAATATGCCCATGCAAGAGGTGTGTCCGTAGAAGGTGAATTGGGTGTACTTGCAGGAGTGGAAGATCATGTGTTTTCCGATTCCTCCACTTATACCAACCCACTTAAGGCGGTAGATTTCTTTAAGAAAACTGAGGTTGACTGTCTTGCAATCTCCTATGGTACCATGCATGGAGCAGTAAAAGGTAAGAATGTTAAGTTAAGAAGAGAGATTGTAATTGCCATTAAAGAATGCTTAAAACATGAAAAAATATTTGGTGTATTGGTATCACACGGCTCATCTACAGTACCCAAATATATTGTAGATGAAATCAATCAACTTGGCGGTGATATCAAGAATGCAGATGGAATCTCTGTCAATGAAATTAAACAGGCGATTACCTGTGGTATTGGTAAAATCAATGTTGATACGGATATTCGACTGGCAGTAACCAGAAATTTAAGAGAATTCTTCTATAAGAACCCGAATAAAAAGAGTAGTGCAAGCATTGGATCCATCTACGAGCTACTGGAGGAAAAGAAATCTGCGTTTGATCCTAGAGCCTTTTTGATACCGATTATGGATACGGTGATGAGAGGTGCTCAGGGGGATGAGGATGTTGCGGCGGTTGTTCATTGCATAGAACAAGGTGTGAAGGAAATACTCGGTACACTTATCGTAGAATTTGGTTCTGTTGGTAAGGCACCTCTAGTTGAGAATGTAACCCTAGAAGATATGATAGAACGTTATAAGAAATAATAGAGCGTGAAGTATAGTCTGCTGGATCATTGATTTTGATATAGAAAGAGCATTGAAACAACTTAGTCTTGGAGACGATAGAAGTAAAATGCTCTTTTCTTATACTCCTAAGGACATGCTTTGCCTATAGAATAATAGGCAAACGTTTGCGTAAAAAGGACTCCCCAAACGGTAGGATTAACATTTTAGTTGTGATAATATTTAATTGTTAGTAAATGATATAGAAAATAATAAAAAATAGAGAATGGCAAGACATTTTAAAAATTAAAACGAAAGAAATGAATATAGATAGATCGGTGCTAAAGTCAAAGTAAGTGAATGGGAAAGGTTGGTGTAGCATTTGACAAAATATAATTTACTGATTGTTCATGGTGGCGGACCTACTGCTGTTTTGAATGCATCCTTATATGGCGTAATAAAAGAAGCAAAGGATAGTGAAAAGATTGATAAAGTATTTGCTGCCATTGGAGGTTCAGAAGGTATTATAAAGGAGAACTTTAAGGATTTGAGCGTAACCCAAGATAAGGACTTGGAACTTCTTCTTCATACGCCGGGGACTGCCATAGGATCCTCCAGATATGCATTAACACAGGAGGACTACGATCAAATGCCTGAGATCTTTGAAAGGCACAACATCAAATATGTGTTATTTAATGGTGGAAATGGAACAATGGATACCTGTGGTAGAGTAGAAGAGGCTTGTAGGGGTAAGGATATCTTTGTGGTAGGAATTCCTAAAACCATTGATAATGATATATCCGTTATTGATCATGCACCAGGTTTTGCAAGTGCAGCAAAATATATTGCAACAACAGCGGCGGAGGTAGGAGCAGATATCAAATCACTTCCTATTCATGTTTGTGTAATAGAAGCGATGGGAAGAAATGCAGGATGGATCACGGCAGCATCAGCCTTAGCCAGAAAAGAAAAAAAGGATGCTCCACATTTGATTTATCTTCCGGAACGTCCATTTGTTGAAGAGGAGTTTCTTGAGGATGTGAAAAAACTCTATGAGGAACTTGGCGGAGTGGTAGTTGTAGTTAGCGAAGGCCTTAAGAATAAAGAGGGAGAATCCATAGTACCTCCCATTTTCAAGACGGGCCGTGCTACTTATTTTGGAGATGTAAGTGCTCATCTGGCAGGGCTTATTATACAGAAACTGGGGATTAAGGCAAGAAGTGAGAAACCTGGATTGTGTGGACGTACCTCTATGGCACATCAATCCCCCATTGATAGAGAGGAAGCAGTTCTAGTTGGAAGAGAAGCAGTTAAGGCTGCCTTAGGAGGTAATACAGCGGTTATGGTAGGTATAAAACGTATTCCCGGAGAGGAATACAAAATAGAAACGCCGCTTATTTCAATCAGAGAAGTAATGCTGGAGGAGAAAGTTCTTCCGGAGCATTATATTAACCAGAGAGGCAATGATGTGACGGAAGAATTCGTAACATGGTGCAAGCCATTGTTAGGCGAAGAATTACCTGAATTCATTCACTTTAATAACTAACTAATCATAGAAAGGCAGGAGGAAAATGAAGCGTATTTATCTTAATTTAAAACGATTTGATATTCCCAAAGAATTTGGTGGTGTAAATAGTATAGCGAGCCCACAGGAATGGGGAAAATTCATAGTAAAACATATTCAAAAAGAACTAAATGAATATAGTAAAGAGGAGACAGAGTTTATTATTTATCTACCTGAAGCACATTTAATCGGAGCAGTCAGCGAATTGGAGGAGAATAGTATTCTTCAGATAGGCTGTCAGAGTGTTTTTAGAGAGGATACTTCAGTTGGCGGTAACTTTGGTGCTTTTACTACACAAAGAACAGCCAATGCAATGAAAGCAATCGGCTGTAGCAGTACCATCATTGGACATTGCGAGGAACGTAGAGATAAAGCAGGGATTCTAGCGGAGGCTGGTGTTACTGATACAGATGCTGTTAATAGAATTCTAAATAAAGAAATAAAAGCAGCGCAACAAGGTGGCTTGTCCGTATTATATTGCATCGGTGAAACCTCTGAGGAACAGGATCGTTGGGAGGAAGTATTAGAAAAACAACTGACCATTGGTTTAGACGGAGTTGACAAGGATAAGGTAGCGATTGCTTATGAACCAATTTGGGCAATTGGACCTGGAAAAACTCCTCCGGATAGAGAATATATCGAAAAGATTGCAAGACATGTTAAGAAGATAACAGGTGGAATCCCTGTAACCTATGGTGGTGGTTTGAAGGTGGATAATGCAAAAATGCTTTCATCTATACCGGAAATTGATGGTGGATTAATAGCACTAACAAGATTCCAGGGCGAGATTGGATTTTACCCGGACGAATACTTAGAAATTATACGTACTTATTTTGGAAAATAAAAAGTACGTATGACTATTTTAACTGCAGTAAATTATGAATAATTCGATGGTTAAGATAGAGACAATATTACGTAGTTATAAACGGAATGCTTTTTGAGCTGCTTCCTAAAAGCAGTATTACTATAAAGAATGAAATAGAGTAAAGAAAGAGAGGAACTAATTATGAAATTATCCTTTGAATATGGACATGGTACAGTTAATGCAGAACTACCTGATTCTACAGACGTGTTTATCCCCGGCGAGACAATTCCCGATCCTCCCTGTATTCCGGAGGACCAGATTGAAGCAAAGACTTTAGAATCCATCCGCAACCCTATCGGAATGGAGCCTTTAACAAAGTTAGCAAAAAAAGGCTCTAAGGTTACTATTATATTCCCTGACCGTGTTAAGGGCGGAGAGCAGGAAACTTCTCATCGTAAGGTATCCATTAAGCTTATTTTACAGGAATTATATAGTGTCGGTGTTGAGAAAAAGGATATTCTTCTCATTTGCTCCAATGGTCTTCATCGTAAGAACACCAAACAGGAAATTTATAATGTATTAGGTAAAGAATTATTCCATGAATTCTGGTTCTCAAATCAAATTATCAATCATGATAGTGAAGATTATGAGCACTTGGTAGACCTCGGAACAACAAGACGCGGTGACCCGGTAATTATGAATAAGTATGTATATGATAGTGATGTAGCAATTTTAATCGGACATACTCAGGGTAACCCTTACGGTGGATATTCCGGCGGCTATAAGCATTGTTCTACCGGTATTACTCATTGGAAATCCATAGGATCCCACCATGTTCCAGATGTAATGCATCGTGATGACTTTGTTCCCGTAAGTGGAAAATCTCTGATGAGAACAAAGTTTGATGAAATCGGGGAGTATATGGAAGAGCGTATGGGCAAAAAATTCTTCTGTTGTGACGCTGTACTTGATACCTATTCCAGACAAATTGAAATCAATAGTGGTTATGCAAGAGAAATGCAACCTGTATCCTGGAAAATGGCGGACAAAAGAACTTACGTACCATTTGCTGAGAAGAAATATGATGTTATGATATTTGGCATGCCTCAATTCTTCCACTATGGTGACGGTATGGGCACCAATCCTATTATGTTGATGCAGGCATTATCTGCACAGGTAATTCGTCATAAGAGAGTAATGAGTGATAAATGTGTTATTATTTGTGCTTCCACCTGCAATGGTAATTTCCATGATGAATTATGGCCATATACCAGAGAAATGTATGAAATGTTCCAGAAGGATTATATGAATACATTACCTGATATGCACCGTCTTGGTGAATATTTTGCAACCAATGAAGAATATATCCGTAAATATCGTTATACCAATGCATTCCATCCGTTCCACGGCTTCTCCATGATTTCCTGCGGTCACTTGGCAGAGAAAAACACTTCTGCAATCTATATCGTAGGAGCAGAACAACCGGGATTTGCTAGAGGAATGGGATTAAAGACAAGAGCAACCATTGAAGAAGCTCTAGAAGATGCTAAAAAGAAATATGTTGGAGAAAATCCTAATATATTGGCATTACCAAAAGCCTTTAAAACAGCAGCAGTTCACCTGATGATGAAGGATGAGGTATATACCGGAGATAATGATTTCCATTGCTGCCACTAAAATCATATCAGATTTTCAAGAATACGGTCTCTTTATGGATTAATAGTCACACGCTATTCTTTTAAGGAGCTGTCGCACTGACGGTTGAATAACCGCTAGTGCGACAGCTCCTTTGTACATATGGGCAACAGAATTTTGGCGTACGCCAAGCAAAGTATGAAATTTGTTGCTATCCGAGGACTGCCTATCGGATACTCAAACAAAGAATTAATCAAGGAAAATATTATTTACATGTACTATATAAAGTGCTAAACATCGTAGCATGTTCCTGTTCATCGACCATAACCATGAAAAAGGTATCGCGAATTAACTGATCGGTGGTTGAGAGTTGAACATCGCGGTAAAATTCTACTGTCTTCATTTCCCCAATTAGGGCTAAGAGTAGACCTTCCTTATAGCACGGATAACTGACAGGAGTAATATGATACTTTGGATCGGTGTCAGTGAAATAACAATAGAGCTTCGAAAATATTTGGAGATGCTCCAGCTCATCTCTATATGCATGCTCTATGAATTCACGATTAAGCTTATTTGGAGCTTCTTTCAGCAGATGACAATAGAAATCTGCTGTAATAGCTTCATCTTCAATTGCTTTATGAATATAGTGTATGATTTGGTCAAAACACTTAGGTCCACGTAAAGGAAGGCTTGGTATTTGAACGTTATTACAGAATTTACTGTCACAATAATTATCTTTGGAGGGATGGTATTCAATCATGGTGTCCTCCTATAACACAATATATAGTTCATAGTATATTCTATGAAATGCAGTCAAAAAAGTTCATAAAATATCGTTATTTTGGCAATTATGTCATATAAATAAATGGAGGCCATAAAAATGATCCTTCTAACTATTCATTAGAAAAGGTGGAAGAGGGTTTAAACGGAGAATAAGCCAACTTGTTAAGTTGGCTTAAAGGGGGAGAATTATGAAAAAATCTATTTTAAATTACTTATCAACAATTATAAAAACTTGAATCATCTTTAATTAAGATTATGAGTTTATTATAAAGGTAGAATGTGTTCAAACTATTAACAAAACGTGAAGGATTTATGAAGATAGTGTATCAAAATTATGTAGACCGCATTTACCTATCAATCCTATAACAACTGTTCAGTAATTATAAACATGCAAAAGGTAAGCCTGTTGTATTTGAACAGGCTTACCTTTTGTTCAGAAATATGAGAGAGAAGCTTAAATAAGTACTTGTATTACATTTTATTGATGGTGATTAAAGTATTGAAAATTGTAACGATCACCCAATATGTTTAAATTCTTAATCAAAATGTATTGTGCATAATAATAACCGAAAAAGCAAAGAAAAGCTCCCAAGATCATCCATAATAAAACAGTTGTACCATTCTCATTAAAACTTGTACCGTATCTTGGGGCATTCTCCTGAAGACGATTACCAACACCGTAGAGCCATATCCAGTAATAGATTCCACAGGTTATGATGGATAATAATATTACGATAAGATAATTTGTTGTTTTTTTCCCATCTCCATAACAAATGGTATTCAAATCATCCGTATATTGATACCAGAAGATAATACCATAGATACCCAAGGTAATAATATTGAGTAAAACATAAATTATAAAGCTGCGATTTCTAATCATTTCGATCCTCCTAAGCCTATTATATACTGTACTAATCTTAGCATTAATCCGGATTTGATGTCAATTGTTACAATTGAGTTATTTGCTATAATTAGTCGATAAAGGTAAACAATCAAAAATAAAGCAACAATAATAATCCATGCAATATTCCGATATTTAGGACGAATAAAATCATGGAATAGAAACAACAAAAACATAATTGGAGTAATTGAAATTAAAGGATGGAAGTAAACGGCCTCTCTTAGATTGGTCTTTAATACAGAAAGTACTGCACGAGTCATTCCGCAGCCGGGACAAGAAATTCCGGTAAAAGCCTTTAAGGGACAACC
>JAEWEO010000154.1 GCA_023389295.1 Bacillota bacterium | reverse complement strand
TGTTTCTTTTGAGCTTCTGTCCATCGTTTCAAGAAATCATCTAACCTTGCATACTGCTGTAAGATATTCTTTTTTGTGTAATCAATCAGGCTTTCTGTTATCAGCTTCCCCTCTCTATCCACATATTGAACTCTCTCCGACAATACTTTAACGCACACATCACCTACATAATATTTTTTAGGTCTGTCATCATCGTCAAACCCTCCATCGCTACCAGCACCACTTTCGCTTCCTCCTGAATTACTATCTGTACCTTCCGCATTATCTGTTTGTTCTCCACCTTCATTTCCAGTTGGGATTTCTACGTCACCTGGTATATCAATTACCACTTCTGGATCTCCATCAAATGCTGGATCTGCAAATAATCTGCTGGCATTTCTAAAATCCATAATTGTAAAATACGTTTTTCCATAGTCTTCAAGAAGTCTGGTTCCACGACCAATAATTTGCTTAAATTCCGTCATACTATTGATGTTATTATCTAACACAATCAGTTTACACATTTTTGCATCAACACCTGTTGTCATAAGCTTACTTGTTACTACAATGACAGGATACGTACTTTCTTCATCAATGAAGTATTCAAGTTGTGATTTTCCTTCATCATTATCACCAGTAATACGCATGATATATTTATCATTCTGTGTATACAAATCCCTATTCTCATTAATAAGTGCCTGCCGCATACGTTCTGCATGCTCAATGTCTACGCAGAAAACAATAGTCTTACTAAAACGATCTGTCTTCTTTAAAAACTCTGTAATTTTAGCAGCAATCACTTTCGTACGTTGTTCGATAACTAAGGTTCTGTCATAATCTTTGACATTATACTCTCTGTCTTCTATTTCATACCCGTTATCATCGACTTTTCCACCCTCAGGGCGATATCCTTCAAGGTCTTTATCAAGTCCTACACGAATCACTTTATAAGGAGCTAAAAATCCATCGTCAATTCCCTGCTTAAGAGAATACTCATAAATAGCTTCTCCAAAGTAAGTCTGGCTGGATGCCTCTTTTGTTTCAATCGGTGTTGCAGTACAACCAACTTGTGTAGCCGAAGAAAAATAATCTAAAATCTTTCTCCATGCAGACTCTTCCTTTGCACTTCCACGATGGCACTCATCAATAACAATTAAATCAAAGAAATTAGGCTGAAACTGAAGATATGTTTCTTCTCCATCCTCACCTGATAACTGCTGATACAATGCCAGATATATTTCATAGGAGCTATCCAGTTTTTTATTTGTTACCTTTGTCATCTTTCCGCCAAAAGGTTTAAAATCTCCCGATATGGTCTGATCTACCAACACATTGCGGTCTGCAAGGAATAGAATTTTCTTTTTAATACCCGCTTTCCATAATCGATAAATAATCTGAAATGCCATAAAAGTTTTTCCTGTTCCAGTAGCACAGACTAGGAGTGCTCTGTCTTTCCCACTTGCAACAGCATCCACTGTTCGATTAATTGCAATCCTCTGATAATATCTTGGAGTCTTATATCCTGGAACATAATAGTATGGCTCCAACAATGCCTTTTCTTCATTTGAGTCAATATTTTTGTCTTTGCAATATCTTTGATATAACTCTTCTGGTGAAGGAAAATCCTCTAAAGAAAGGTTTTTCACTTCTCCTGTAATTAAATTTTGTTCTACAAATGCATCTCCATTAGAAGCATAGACATAATAAATATCTAAAGCTTTTGCATATTCAATCGCTTGTTGTAATCCTGCTCCAACTGGATGATTATTGTCTTTCGCTTCAATAATAGCCAATGGAAAATTCGCCTTATAAAACAGAACATAGTCAGCCCTTTTCTTCGAACCTCTGGCAGTAACATTTCCTCTTAATATAATTCTACCCGCAGTAAATGCATATTCTAAACGAACTTGTTTTTTTATATCCCATCCAGCTTCTGTAATTGCTGGTGTTATGTACCTTGCCTTTATATCTTCTTCCGATAAGTCTCTTTTCCCCATAAGATTTTCCTTTCTGCTAATTATCTATGTTTTACTAATTTTTATCTCGTTTATTAAGATATATTTCGAACAATTTTACATTACGAATCGATTATACGGTTTTACCTGTCCCATTTTCAGGACTTATCATAACAACATCATCAAATCCACACTCTAATTCCAGACATATCCTTGCCAGAATATCCAAAGATACCTGCTCATTATTTGACATTTTAGTAAATGTACTCGGAGCAATTTGAGTTTTTTTTCTTAAATCCACCTTTGTCATGTCTCTTTCAAGCAATAATCTCCACAATGGTTTGTAACTGATTTTTATTTGTTTTTCTGACATTTATTTTCCTCCATGTTTTACAAAAAACATTAAAATCCACTAAATAATATTGTATCAAACTTATTTCGTAATTACAAACTTATTTTTGATTTCTCGAAACTATATTCTTACAATTTTCCATAGTCCTACTCTATGAATCTGTGATAAACTGTATTTATACATTTGCTTACGGGAGGGGCAAAGACTATCTTGGGTAAAGTCTGGTTAGCTGTCAGAAAAATTCTTGCAACTGCATTAATTTGTACTTGTGCTATATCC
>JAEWEO010000150.1 GCA_023389295.1 Bacillota bacterium | reverse complement strand
CTACTTATTTGACGAAATTATCCTTTGTTAAGGTGTCAAGGGGCTATAATCTTGCCTTGACCATGATTGGTGCTTTGGCTTTTGTACTTCCATATTCTCTGGTTTATCAAATTGTACTAGAGCATATGAAGGTAAAAGAGAAGAAGGGAAGGGCAATTCCCACATTATGCGGCCTGATCGGAGGTACTGCTGTAACCTTAGCAGGAAATATGCATTATCCCGTTTATAAGTGGCTGGAGCCATTCGTACGTAAATTTTTTGGCATGGAACCAAGCACCGAAAGTTACTGGTTTCCCGATGCCACCAGGTTTATTGGATATCACCCGGAAACTAGTGATAAAACCATTCATGAATTTCCCGCATATTCCTTTGTTCTTGGAGATTTACATGCGCATGTAATTAACGTTATGTTTGTATTAACGGTACTTGGAATTCTCTTTGCTTGGCAAGCAAACAGAAGAAACAGACAAATAGAGCAAGTACCTTTATGGAAGGATATCATAAATCCTTCGATGCTATTAATCGCTTTTTATATCGGTCTATTCCACACCACTAATTTTTGGGATTTTCCGATTTATTATGTTGTTTCAGGGGCAGTTATTCTATTTACGAATATGGTTGTATATAATTTTAAAGGAAAAAGGGTTGCAGCAGTTACTGCAATACAGGGTGTATTCATCTTACTTGCAGCTGAACTTGTCAGTCTCCCTTTTACACTAAATTTTGACCAGATATCAACAAATATTCGCCTTGCAGTTTCTCATACTCCATTAAATCAGTTAATAATTCTGTGGGGACTGCCTATTTTCGTGGTGATTGCATTTCTTTGCTTCCTTGTTTCTGATTTTGTAAATGATGATAAAAAGAAAGAAAAGGAGAATTTGATAGAGGAACAGCCAAGACAAGCATCATTATTTTCGAATTTGTTTCGATCACTCACAGGTTCTGATTTATTTGTTTTAACCATTGGCCTATGTGCGATTGGCTTAGTTCTCCTTCCGGAAATTGTTTATGTGGAGGATATTTATTCCGGAGATTATAAAAGAGCAAATACTATGTTTAAGTTAACCTATCAGGCTTTTATTATGTTTGGGATTAGCTTTGGGTATATCTTTATAAGATTACTACGCTTCGGTAACACCTTAAGACAAAAAAAGGTGGCGATTGGAGGCTTACTATTATTTTGTCTATCGGTATGTTATATCCAGAATGCCGTAAATGCTTGGTATGGAAATATATTTAAAAGTTCCGGATATCAAGGACTGGATGCAACTACTTTCATGAAAACCACTATGCCAGATGATGAATTAGCAATCAACTGGCTAAATGATAATATACAAGGAACTCCGGTGGTGCTTGAAGCCCCGGGCGATAGCTATACTGATTATCAAAGAGTATCTGTCATGACCGGGCTACCTACTGTTCTTGGTTGGAGAACTCATGAGTGGCTATGGAAATCGGATACGGTTTTACTCGATGAACGTGCAGCTGATATAGAACTTATCTATACCTCATACGATGAGGTAGAAGTACGCCAATTACTTAAGAAATATAGAGTATCCTATATTTATGTAGGTAATCTTGAAATAGAGAAGTACACAACAATAAATCATGATTTACTAAAAAGCTTGGGTGATGTAGTATTCATAAGCCCCATGAATGAAACAAAAACATATGAAACCTATATTGTGCAGGTGGAATACTAGCTTATATCGCGTAAGTTGCAATCATAAAATATTAAGGAGTGTCAGCATGAAAAACAATAACAGAAGGCGTATCATCCGAATGGGAGTCATGATGTGTCTTAGTTTCGCCTTATTTCTACTAGTAGGAACACAGCGGGTAAATGCAGAAGAAGTATCAAAAATACCATATTTGATCAAGGTAAATCGTGCATATAATACCATTACGATTTACGAGAAAGACAAAGACGGCAAATATACTGTGCCGGTAAAAGCGATGGCTTGTTCCGTAGGTACCGGCGAGCGAACGATCAAAGGAACCTTTCAGACAAAGGCAAAATATCGTTGGAAATTATTGATGGGAAATGTCTATGGACAGTATTCCACTCGAATTGTAGGTGGAATCCTATTTCATTCGGTATATTATTATGAAAATGGTAATCCGGGTACTTTAGCAACTACTCAATATAATAAGCTTGGATCAGCTGCTTCTCACGGGTGCATTCGCCTGACCGTCGCAGATGCAAAATGGATCTATGATAATTGCGCTGTAGGAACTACGGTGATTATCTATGATAATGCAAAAAATCCCGGACCCCTTGGAAAACCGGAGACAATCAAGATACCTACCAATGTCAAATGGGATCCAACAGACCCTAGTAAGGACAATCCATATAAAGATAAAAAACCTTCGATTACTGGTACCAAAAATTTGACAACGGACATTGGGAAAGAAATAGATGTATTAAAAGGAGTGAAAGCAAAATCCTCACTTGGAGCAGATATCACTGCAGCTCTTACTGTTACGGGTGAGATTAATTTTAAGAAAGCGGGAAAATATAAGATTACATACTCTGTTACTGATATACTAAATAGAACAGCAAGTAAAACGATTACGGTAACTGTAAAAGAAACAGTAAAAGAAATTGAGAAAATTCCTGAAATCACCGGTGTGACGGATAGATTAGTTAAAGGAGATGTAGTAATTGATAGAACATTTGCGTTGAAAGGTGTTGCAGCCTATGGTTCTGGTAAGAAGTTAAGTAATAAGCTGATTGAAGTTACCATTTTAGAAATTTCTGAAAACGAATATGCCATCACCTATCAATTGAAGCTTGGCAGTAAAACAGCTAGTGCAACAGCAAAGGTATCTGTAGACCGTGAAGCGCCTAAGATTTTGAATGTAGAAGATTTCTACCTAGAAGAGGGAGAAGTACCTTCGGAAGAGTTCCTCTTGGAGGGAATTGAATTTACGGATAACCTTACAGAAACCAAAAAACTAATAACTTCGGTTAGCCTTGAGTCAAACGAGGATGGTGGATATACAGTTGTTTATAAAGCTGTCGATGAAGCAGGAAATGAAGCGACGCAGGAGGCTAGAGTATTTTACTAAACGACTTGATTTTTACGAAACCTAGATTTATAAAACCTAGATATCTACTTAGTAGATTTCTACTAAGTAGATATCTCTACTAAGATAAGATTTCTACAAAATTAAACAAAAATTATCAAAAAAAGATAGATAAACTTTTTAAATATATACAACAATTTCCAAAAAAGATAAGAAAGGGTTTTCAGAGAATTAATCTTGTGCTATAATAAGACCACTATTTTCGAATATCGGTTTTTATTAAGTAGGATTCGAATATTTATAACGGTAGATGCGTGATTTACCAGATTAGTACAGCCGTTAAAAACGGCAGAATGGAGGAATAATGAGCAAATATACAGATATTACCCCAGAAATAATGGAGCTCGCTGACCTGTGTAAAAGAAATTCAATGATTGACCCTGAATTATATACGAAGTATGATGTAAAACGAGGATTAAGAGATATTAGCGGTAAAGGTGTATTAACGGGTCTTACTGAGATTGGTGAAATATTATCCTATACAATCATTGATAATGACTATATTCCTTGTGAAGGTAAATTATATTACCGTGGCTTTAATGTCGAGGATTTTATAGCAGGATTTATGAAGGATAAACGCTTTGGTTTTGAAGAAGTGACATATCTATTACTTTTTGGTAATCTACCAAACAAAGAGCAGTTAGATCAATTCCTTAAGCTATTGGAGCGATACAGAGAATTACCACCCAGCTTTGTTCGCGATATTATCATGAAGGCACCTAGTAAGGATATGATGAATACCCTTGCAAGAAGTGTACTAACGCTTTATTCATATGATGAAAAAGCAGATGATATCTCAATTGAGAATGTACTGAGACAAAGCATACAGTTGATTGCAGTATTTCCGTTATTATCTGTTTATGGCTTTCAGGCTTATAATCATTATCATTTTGGTAAAAGCTTAGTCATTCATCCACCAAAGGAAGGTCTTTCAACGGCGGAGAACATTTTATATATGTTACGACCAAATAAGAAATATACGGAATTGGAAGCAAAGATTCTTGATATTGCATTAGTATTGCATGCAGAACATGGTGGTGGTAATAACTCCACGTTCACAACACATGTAGTTACTTCCTCCGGAACAGACACCTATTCCTCTGTAGCAGCATCCTTAGGATCTTTAAAAGGACCAAGGCATGGTGGTGCAAACATCAAAGTAATGCAGATGTTTGAGGATATGAAGGAAAATATTAAGGATTGGAAGGACGAAGAAGAAATAACTGCATATTTAGCAGATTTATTAAATAAAAAAGCATTTGATAAATCAGGTCTGATCTATGGTATGGGTCATGCGGTTTATTCTATTTCCGATCCAAGAGCAAATGTTTTGAAACAATATGTAAGAAGTCTTTCCGAAGAAAAAGGTTTATTAAATGAATTTGGTCTATATGAGATGGTGGAACGACTTGCTCCTGAAGTAATTGCGAAAGAAAGAAAGATGTATAAGGGTGTAAGTGCGAATGTGGATTTTTACAGCGGCTTTGTATATCATATGTTAGATTTACCAAAGGAACTGTATACACCGATTTTTGCTATTGCTAGAATTTCGGGATGGAGTGCTCATAGACTTGAAGAGCTTGCCAATACAGGTAAAATTATTCGTCCTGCATATAAGAGTGTTGCAAAGCATAGAAATTATGTTGATCTTGATAAAAGATAATAATTGTGATTTGCTTGTACCCAAGGTATATATGTTACCTTGGGTATTTTTAGATGTATTTACTTCGTTGGGTTTGAAATATCGACTTTGCTGATATTTAAAAACATTTTGTTGTTTTTTGAATTTTTACCGTAAATTACATAAAAAAAGTAATATATTTAAGATTATTTTCTTTCACTATGCACATAATAATATCGTAACATCTTAATGGATTAGTTAATTCAATAGTTCATTGAGCAGTAAACAAGAACACAGATTATTTTGAAAAAATTTTCAAAATATGTAATGGAGGAGTTTATATGTCAAGAAGAAACAGAGCACAAGTACCTGAAGCACAGGAAGCATTAGATCGTTTTAAGTATGAAGTTGCGAATGAGATTGGTGTACCTTTAAAACAAGGTTACAACGGTGACTTAACCTCTAAACAGAATGGATCAGTTGGTGGCTACATGGTTAAGAAAATGATCCAAGATTATGAAAACAGAATGGCAGGCAAATAACAAACGAGTTAATTAAATAAGTTTTAAAGTATACGGTTGTCAAGGAATTGGCAACCGTGTTTTTAATTAAAATGACACATGCATAATAATAGGCTAAATTAATCAGAAAAATATATTGAAATATTAAGCTGGATAGGATAAACTTACAATATACAAGTTGACAAAAATTTATATTATTATAAAATGTTAGTTGTAGTTATAAAAGTCATAAGCGGAGAAAATATATGAGAGTAATAGCGGGTAAAGCTAGGAGATTACAGCTGAAAACACCAGAAGGCTTTGAAACTAGACCCACAACTGATAAAACGAAAGAGACGTTATTTAATATCTTAAATCCCTATCTGGCAGATTCTGATTTTTTAGATATGTTTTCAGGTAGTGGAGCAATTGGTATCGAAGCATTATCCAGAGGAGCCAAATATGCTGCATTTGTTGAAAATAATCGTGTAGCATTAGAGTGTATTAAAGCGAATCTACGGACTACCAAATTGGAAGAGCAAGCGGAGGTTTTAGCACATAGCGCATTGGAGGCCATCCGAGATTTGGAGATTAGAGGGAAGGTTTTCGATGTTATTTTTATGGATCCGCCTTATAACCAATTATTAGAGAAAGAAGTATTGCTGGCTCTGCAAAATTCCAATATTGTTTACTGTGATACAATTATTGTAGTGGAAGCTTCCTTACAGACTGACTTTGATTTCATAGAGGAAACAAAATTTCGAATATACAAAAGAAAAGAATATAAATCCAATCAACATGTGTTTATTGAAATAAAATAATTCTACAATAGTAATACAAATGGAGGTATACATGAAAGTAGGCATTTATCCCGGTAGCTTTGACCCGATAACCTTAGGACACTTGGATATCATAATTCGTGCCTCCGGTTTGGTTGATAAACTGATTATCGGTGTTTTAAAAAATAGTGCAAAAAAACCTTTGTTTACAGTTGAAGAAAGGGTTTCACTAATAGAGAAAATCGTTAGGGAGAATAAAAGTCTGGCCTGTACAGATGTAGAAGTGGAAGCCTTTGATGGTCTTTTGATCGATTTTGCTGAGCAAAAGAATGCTTCTATTATTGTAAGAGGTTTACGAGCTATAACAGATTTTGAGTATGAATTACAGATAGCTCAGACAAACCATAAGCTAAACACTAAGATTGATACAGTATTTTTTACTACTAGCGTGGAATATTCTTATGTTAGCTCTAGTGTGGTTAAGGAAATAGCATCTTTTGGAGGAGATATCCGACAATTTGTTCCGGATATTATTGTACAATCTGTCTTCGATAAATATAAATCAATAAGGAGTGTTTGAAATGGGAGCTAGCAGAATTGAACAGTTAATAGAGGATATTTATGAGTTTGTTGAAAGTTGCAGAATGCAACCGTTATCAAGCACAAAGGTTATTGTGCCTAAGGACGAGCTATATGATTTGTTGGATGAACTTCGTCTTAGAACACCCGATGAAATTAAGCGTTATCAAAAGATAATATCAAACAGAGACGCCATCATTGCTGATGCTGAGGAAAAGGCAGAAGCAATACATCGTCAGGCTAGAGAAAAATCTAAAGAATTATTGAATGAACATGAAATAATGCAGCAGGCATATTATCAAGCAAATGAGATGATTATGCAGGCGTCTGAGGAAGCGGAAAGGCTTCGTAGAGAAGCAACTCAAGAGGCGGATCAGATTAGAACAGGAGCGTTAGCTTATTCGAATGATGTACTAACAGATGTGGAACGTGTTCTGGCCGCTGCTTATGATTTGGCTGCTTCCAAATATGATGGTTTTATTGGAAGTCTTAAAAACAGTCTTGATATTATTAATATTAATAAAAAAGAATTAAGTGAACAGCTATACCCTCAAAATGATATTCGCAATACGGAACCACAAAAGCCGTCCTATTCTGATGAAGACTTTGATTTCGATGAGAATACATTTATGGAAGATATTCAATAGGGTAATTAGCTTCGAACTAATGTTACATAGAGCATAGAAATTAGTACTGCCAGAGCAGCACTAATTAGCTTCACAAAAAAATAAGATGTTATTGATAGTCTTGAGTCCTGTAGTACGCTTTTTGTTTGGGCAATTCCCGAGAAGCCTCCGAATGAAGTGAGTACACTAACCAAGACTATTTTTACATTGGTATTGATATCCAAACTACAAATTTGGTTGATGCCTGTGGTAATTTCCATAACACCCATAAGAGTAGCTTTCATAATACCACTACCAGGTCCTACTTCTTTCATAATTTGAGCAAGTATGGAGAACAGTATGATATAACCGCCAATTCTCGTTACAATTTCAAAACCGTTCATAATGGAACCATCAACTAAGTCAAAACTAAAACGTGTACTTGTCTGAGAAGTGATATTCTTTTGCTGATTTTTAGTTACACAATTCTCTTTTCTTTTAGAAAATCGATGGACGAGAATTCGGTAGATCAGAGCACCAAGTATCGCGGATCCGTAGATAATCACGAATAAGGCATATTTTATATGGGGAAGCTTTAACTGAGTAATAGCGATATAACCAATAATAAACATAGGACTGGCGTTATTACACATTGCAAATAAAAACTGACCTTCCCCTCTTGTGATCCTATGCTCCATAACAAGATCCGCACTAGATTTTGCACCCATGGGAAGACCCGATAAGAAACCTATAACAACAGGATAACAGCCCTCGGTACTAATTCGAAACAACTTACCAAGGATGGGGTGGAATATTTTGCTTATTTGCCTTGTGATATTTAACCGAATCATCAGATTTGATACAACGATAAAGGGCAACAATGTTGGTAATACATTATGAAACCACAACAAAAGACCGGAACTAGCCCCACGAAAGGCAGCACCGGGATAAAATAGCATTAGAATTAGAAATAGTAAAATCATACATTTAAACAATTTATTTGTGTACCTTTTAAAAAAATTCATGGAAATTCTCCTTGAAGACAAGAAGCAGGTTTATTATAATTTATTGTGATGCATAGTAATTTATTCAAGAATAAGGAAAAAATGGAAAGGGAGATAATTCATGGCAGAGAATAAAAACTTACCAAAGAGAAATGAAATAGATCCGAAATATACTTGGGCGATTGAGGATCTGTATGCTTGTGATGAAGCATGGCAAGAAGAGTATAATAAAATTAAGGAAATGTTGCCTAAGATCACCGAATATCAAGGTAGATTATCGAAATCAGCGGACATCTTACTGAGCTTTTTGCAATTATCGGATGAGATTAGTATGTTGATGGAGCGTGTATATGTATATGCAGGACAGAAATATCATGAGGATACTGCAGATGCAACTTACCAAGACTTATCAAACAAAGCGAATGCTTTGGCTGTCCAAGTTAATAGTGCATTATCTTTTGCAACTCCAGAGATATTAGGAATTCCGGAAGAAACCATTACTGCGTTCCATTTAGAAAATGAAGGACTTAAGGTTTATGACTTCTATTTGAAGGATATTCTACGCTTAAAGCCTCATATTCTGTCTCGTGAGACAGAGGAATTACTGGCAGATGCAGGAGAGATTGCAGATGCTCCAAGTAATATTTTTTCCATGTTTGATAATGCTGACATTAAGTTCCCGGAGATTAAAGACGAGAATGGTGAGTTAGTTAGAATTACTCATGGTAGATATGTTAAGCTTCTAGAAAGCAATGATAGAAGAGTGAGAAAAGAGGCATTTCAGGGACTCTATGATACCTATAAAAGTTTTCGCAATACTTTAGCAGCTTCCTTTAGTGCAAATGTAAAGCAGGAGGTATTCTTTGCAAAAGCAAGAAAATATAATTCTACCCTGGAGAAAGCTCTTAATGCCGGTAATATTCCTGTGGATGTATATACCAATCTGATTGCAGCTGTTCATGAGAATATGGATCTGATGCATCGTTATGTAAGACTTCGTAAGAAGTTGCTAGGCTTAGATGAACTTCATATGTATGACCTTTATTCTCCTTTGGTTCCGGATTTTAAAATGGAAATTCCTTTTGAAGAAGCAAAAAAGGTTGTAGCAAAGGGATTAGAGCCACTTGGACCCGATTATCAGAAGATTCTATGGGAAGGCTTTGATAATCGTTGGATTGATATTTATGAAAATGAAAATAAACGTAGCGGAGCTTACTCTTGGGGTGCTTATGGTACACATCCCTATGTGCTCTTAAACTATAATGACACATTGGATAATGTATATACACTAGCTCATGAGATGGGTCATGCAATCCATAGTTATCATTCTGATAAAGAACAGCCATATATCTATGCAGGCTATAAAATATTTGTTGCAGAAGTGGCTTCCACTTGTAATGAATCACTATTGATCGATTACATGTTAAAGAATACTACGGACAAGAAAGAAAAAGCTTATTTAATTAATCATTTCTTAGAGAAATTCAAAGGCACATTATATCGTCAGACAATGTTTGCTGAGTTTGAGATGATTACTCATAAGATGGTTGAAGACGGTGAAAGCTTAACTGCTGAATCACTTTGTAAGGTATATCATGACTTGAATGTAGCATACTTTGGCGAGGACATTGTAATTGATCCTGAGATTGATATGGAATGGGCAAGAATTCCTCATTTCTATAATGCCTTCTATGTATATCAGTATGCAACCGGATATTCAGCAGCCATTGCATTATCCAGAAGAATATTGAATGAAGGTGAGCCAGCTGTCAAAGATTATATCCGTTTCCTTAGCAGCGGTAGCTCAAACCATCCGATTGAAATTCTTAAGGCAGCAGGTGTTGATATGAGCACCAAGGAACCGGTTAATCAGGCACTAAAATTATTCTCTGAATTACTTGATCAGATGGAAGAATTGATGAAATAATTCGTATGAGTTAATGCAAATTTAAAGATCATAAATGAATAAATCAAGCTGTATCCAAGGGTGATAATTACTAGGATACAGCTTTTTTTGTGAATACTTAGCGCTCCTCCTTTATTCGGACAAAAGAAATTTTTATTTGATCGGATAGAAAAAATTGGTAGTTATACTGAAATGATTCGTGTATAATAAATTAAAAGCGTGTTGCATGATTTAAATAATTAGTAAAAACGAAAGAGTGAAGCTATGAGTAAGAGCCATCGTACCAACCCTTTGGAGGATTGGATGGTCAAGCTATATGAAAGAAGTGCGGTATTAGGAGAAATTATAAATAAGAACGGATGCCAAGGTGTGAAATGGGTAAAATTTTTGTATTTATTTTTGATGAAATGACGGATTATGAGGTAACCTTTTTAATGCATCTATTAGGTTCGAATGCAGGTAATGAGATTGTTACTGTTTCTTATGAGGATCAATTGGTAAAAGGAAAATCAGGATTTATGATAAAACCTTCTAAAATACTTGGAGAAGTCTTAGAAGAGGAAGTGGAGGGACTTATTATTCCGGGAGGATGGAATGGTGATGCCAGACCGGAACTTTTAGAATTAATTGATCGTGTATATGCAAAAGGTAGTTTAATTGGAGGTATTTGCGGTGCCGGTACCGTATATTTGGCGAAGGCCGGTATTCTTAATCATGTTAAATATTCAACTCCGGTGGAAGAATGGACGCCGAAGCATAAGCAGATCTTTGGTGAAGAAGATCCTTTTCCACGAGAGAATTATTTGACTCAAAGAGTTGTAAGAGACAGAAATGTAATTACAGCCCATGGTATCGCATTTGTAGAGTTTGCTGTAGAGATCTGTGACTGGTATGGTTTGTTTGATAATAACCAGGAAAAAGAAGAGTTTCTTGCGCAAATTAGAAAATAATAGAAGTGAAAACAATGGAAGAACAAACAATGAAAAGCAAAATGGAAGTGCAAGTAATAAAAAGTAAACATTGAATAGTAAGAGAGGAGAATTTAATGAATCTTAAGATCAAGCGTTTAACTCCGGAATTAATAGAGGATTATTTATATTATTTTGATCACGTCGCATTTACAGATAATAAGGAGTGGGAATTCTGCTATTGTGTTCATTATCATTGGAATGAGGAGTTTGAGGAAGAACGTAAGCAATATAAGAATACTTGCGCGGGGGACTGCTTTAATAGAGAGCTGGCAACTAGATTAATTGGGTCGGGAACCTTACAAGGCTATCTGGCTTATTTGGATAACGTCGTTGTTGGATGGTGCAATGTAAATGATAAAGGTTTATACAGTATGCTGAATCTACAAATTAGTCCCAAACTATGGGAGGATACAAAAGAGGATACAAAAGTTAAATCGATTGTATGCTTTAGTATAGCTCCAGATATGCGCCGGATGGGAATTGCTACACTAATCTTGGATAAGATCTGTGAGGATGCTAAAGCAGAAGGTTATGAGTATATTGAAGCATATCCATATGTAGGAGAAGGAATAAAGGTACATAGAAATTATCGCGGGCCGGTAGAGCTATATAATAAGTTTGGTTTTGTGTATCATAATGATTTAGATGATGCGAAAATTATTCGTAAGTATTTATTGTAGAAGTTGTACATTGATGAAGCATTATCGGACTGTTGAGGTGAAGCATGAAAATACAATTAAACAGAGAAATTCAAGGAAGTATACTTGATGTTGGTGGAGGTGGAGAGGGTATTATCTCTATGATGTATCCGGATCAAGTGGTTGTTAATTTCCAATTGGGGGGGCATTTCTATCAGAAGTGGAGAAAGTTATAATAATGATGAAATGATATAAATTTGTAAAAACGATGTATATTTTCGGGAGGGCACATGGTTTTAGTAAAAGAACTGGTAGCTACTAATGACAAAGTGAGAAAAGAAATAAAAGAGCTTGAAATGATTTGCCAAGAACATGATAAATTGAAGGGTAATGTATTTCTGGATACTTCTTTGAACTATAATCCGGATATCAAAAGCTTATTTCTCCTCTATGTAGATGACAAATTAGTAAGCTTTCTCTCTCTTTTTATTCCGATGAGTCAAGAAGCAGAAGTATCGGCTTATACTTTACCAAAGTATCGCAAACTAGGATATTTTACACAGCTGCTTGCACATGCAAAGGAAGAATTAAATAAATATAATATATCCGGACTAGTTTTTGTTTGCGAGTCACAATCAGAAGCTGGAGTGGAAACCATCAGAAAGCTTAAGGGGGAATATGAGTTTACGGAGTATTATTTGCGTTATCGAAGACCCGTAGAAGAAGATTATATTCAACAAGTGAATATTACCTTAAGAAGAGCAGAACATGGGGATTTGGAGGCTCTTATTGGTCTAAGTCAAGATATATTTCTTGATGCATATGAGGATGCTAAGAGCTTAATAGCAAAAACCCTGGAGGCAGAAAACAGAATTCAATATATCGCTACCATATCGGATTTACCCATTGGCATGATTTCTGTTGGCTTTGAACAGGGGGAGGCTTCGATCTTTGGCTTTGGGGTTTCCCCGCAATATCAAGGAAAAGGATATGGTAAAGTGATACTTAGATTAATATTAAAAGAACTAGTGAATATGGATATAGAAATTATAACGCTTGAAGTTGATAGTAATAACCAAAGAGCGTATAACTTTTATCGTAACTACGGATTTGAAGTAGAAACCTCCTATGATTATTACAGAAAAAACTTACAATGATTATTGCAGAATAACTTATTATAAAGTATGGATAACAATATAAAAGTGCAAAGACGGTCAAGAAAATAATCTTAATTTGATGTAATCTTAACTTATCGGAGGTATCAAGGTTGAAATGTAAAGTATTGCTAGGGCTTATAGCTGTAAACAAAACTGGAGGTTCGTGTGAAAGATAAATCTTTCACACGCAAATTTGTGTCTGCGGCCCAAAGTTAGCAGGCTATGGAAAGGGCATGGTTATTAGTATGAAGGAAGAAGATCTGGCATATGTAGTGCAAAAAATTCAAGATTACATTGAGAAAAATATTTCTTCTCCTATTACAATGAAACAGCTTGCTAATGAGGCTGGATATTCTCCCTGGTATTTAGCCAGAATGTTTAAAGAAGTTACAGGAAAGGCACCTTTTGAATACATTCGCTCCATGAGGCTCACTCATGCAGCACTTATACTTAGGGATCGAGACAAAAAAGTGATAGACGTCGCACTTGATTTTGTTTTTGATAGCCAAGAGGGGTTTACTAGAGCTTTTTCCAAAGAATTTGGAATCTCACCTGGGAAATATAAAGCGAAGACTCCACCCATTAAGCTATTTCTACCTTATAAAGCATACGATACTTACCGAGCGTTTCAGAACTTAAATCACAAGGACGAAAGGATGGAAGAGATGACAAAGTCTATATTTGTACAGATTATCGAACGACCGGAAAGAAAGTGCTTATTAAAAAGAGGAACAAAGGCAGAGGATTACTTTGAGTATTGTGAAGAAGTAGGTTGTGAAGTATGGAATGTATTATCAAGTGTGAAAGAGGCACTCTACGAACCGATTGGCATGTGGCTGCCAAAGCATTTAATGCCTGAAAATACATCAAAATATGTTCAGGGTGTTGAATTACCGATGGATTATGATAAGGAAATTCCTGAGGGTTATGAATTAATTGTTTTACCGCCTTGTAGGATGATGGTATTTCAAGGAGAACCCTACAACGATGATGACTTCGGATATGAGATTGGAGAAGTATGGAAGCACATTGATAAATTTAATCCAGAAATCTATGGATATCAATGGGCTCCTGAGAGTGCTCCTCGCTTTCAGCTAATTCCACTTGGCTACCGTGGTTACATTGAAGCAAGACCGGTAGAAAAATGTAATAAGTAAAATATATCAGATAAAGAATGTAAGTTGCAAGAAACATGTTTAATAAGATTTAAAGTGCTTTTATATAATTGGTAAAATATTATTGGAAAGATTAATAGCAAAATAGGAAAATAGAATTAGATTAGGAAAGAGGTGAAGTCATAGGAGCATATGATTTCATCTTTTTTCAAGCCTTTCTTCAAACCCTGTAATTATAATCAAACTATCTATAGTATTCATTAGTGGATTAGTGTATAATTACTGAAATAAAAATTGGGTGATAAAGCGGATTTGTAAAGTGATTTTTATTCTAAGAGTTTATTTATGTAAATAAAATCTATTGGAAGGGGAGAATGTTATGAAATATTTTAAAAAGTTGGTTGGTAAACGTATTTACTTATCACCGATGAATGTGGAGGACGTAAATACTTATGTGAAATGGCTCAATGATTTTAATGTCACAGATGGTTTGGGGACCTCCGGCAGTATTACTTCATTGGAAAGTGAAAAAGCATGGTTAACGAGCAATACGAATCAATACCAATTCGCAATCGTTACATTAGAGGATGATTTATTAATTGGTAATTGTGGTATCCAGGCTTTAGATCAACTACGACAATGTGCAGAAGTTGGATTATTCATTGGAGAGGAGGAAAACCGAAATAGGGGATATGGTGAGGAAGTGCTTAATCTATTGTTAGATTATGGCTTTGATTATTTGAATTTGCACAATATCATGTTAAAGGTTTTTTCCTTTAATGAAAGAGCCATTAACTGCTACAAGAAAGTTGGCTTTAGGGAGATTGGACGACGAAGACAGTCCTATTACTTAAAGGGAAGATTTTATGATGAGGTTTACATGGATATTTTAAAAGAAGATAGAAATCATTAAAATATAGAGTAGAAGATATGAAGTGCGCATAAAAAGGCTATGGCATAATGGATAAATATGGTGTATAATTACATAAACATACAAAGGATGAAGGGGATCGTAAAAGGTGGCATGTAACCATGTTGTTGATTGATATTGACTGATTTGAATGCAAAGGGGGTTGGAGGGTGAATAAGCGAAGAGACGTCATTTCAATAGTTAGTTTATTGATCGTTACTATGTTTGTAATTATCGTATACCTACAATTTTATTATCTGGATTTATCAAAGTATCAATATAATATGAAAAACGCAAGTAAGGAATCGCCCGATGGTACCTATTTGATTGAGCTATATACCGTAGGAGAGAATAAAGAATCCGCTGGTGAAATCAATGAGACATATTATGCCTATGGACGGTTATTTTATAATCCGACGACCAATGCAGATGGAACGAAGAATTGGAGTAAGGAACAGAGTCAGATTATTTATTATGAAAAAGGTTCTAAGGAAGGTTTGCTGGATTGGATTGATAACAAGACGGCGATCATTAATGGTGTAACATTAGATGTAACAAAAGAAAAATATGACTACCGTAGAAAGTTAGTTAGCCTTACATAAGTTTTTTTCTCACAAGGATGATAGGAGAAAAAAGAGTAGGCAGACTAAGAAAAACGAAAGATAAGGATGAAATGCAGATGAAAGAGATAGATTTTAATAGAATTCAGTCAAGACTAAATGAATATAAATATTTCTCCATGGAGTACCTTGATTACTCTGATGTTTCAGAATATGAGATACTGTTTGAGGATGACAATTTAATACTGTTACTGGGATATAATTCAGATATAGAATGCAAGCAATACCATTGGGCTGCGAATGAAGCTAATGATTTGTTGGAGCAAATTAAGAGTACAGAAACATGTTTTATCTCCTTTGTACCACAGGAATGGGTGGAGGATTTAGAGAAAGTCGGATTTGTTATTTATAGTAAATGGCAGGACTACTTTATGGCTTCACTCGAATCAATACCGGATCATATGAATGCCGTATTGCTGAATGAGAATGAATGTGATAAGGCATCGGAGGTAACTCTTTCTTGTAAGGGGCAAAGTCGAGGCTTTACAGGACAGACCAAAGAGTGGGTACAAGAATGGTTGGATAATTCAGAAAATTCCATAAGGGAAACCGGTATCCAAAATAAAACTATTATAATTGAAAGAAATGAATCAGATGAAATTATCGGATTAGTTTGTACCGGTACTTACGCTCATGATAGTATCAAAGGTGCAATTGTATGGATAAGAGA
Source organism: Bacillota bacterium (assembly GCA_023389295.1). Taxonomy (GTDB): domain Bacteria; phylum Bacillota; class Clostridia; order Lachnospirales; family Lachnospiraceae; genus Mobilitalea. The sequence continues at coordinate 16,136 of JAEWEO010000150.1, read as the reverse complement.
AGTGGCTGTGAAACCTGCATATCAGAGAAAAGGAATTGCGAGAAGGCTAATCATGGAAGCTCTGTCCTACGGCAAAAAACATGGTGCGAAACGCGCTTTTCTAGCAGCTGATGAGTGCAATATTTACGCAATTCATCTTTATGAAAGCATAGGATTTCTGGCATCAGAGGAAAAGGGTCAGATTGATATGATAAGGGAATTAAAAAATTAGAGAAGATTATAATCTGAAATAATGAAAGCCTTTAGAAAAGAGAATGGACTATGAATATAATAACACTATCTAAAAATGATATTTTATATCTGGAGGAGGCAGCAGAAATAACTATATCTTATTCCCAGTAGGCTGCTTATCGTGATTAAAACGAATGGATGAATTGAGAGGAAGTAGATTGAATATGAGAGAAACTTCACCTTGGGAACTTTTACAGAAGAAGATGACCTGGGAACAATTAAAATTTATTCATAACAAAAGAGTTCTGGATTTTGGTAGTGGAAATGGTTTAACTGCAGATCATTTTGCTCTGGATAATGATGTAATAGCAATTGAACCTGATGAGACTATGCTTCAGGATAGATGTGCGGAGAATGATTATACGCAAATCGTGGGTGATGTGGAGGAACTTAGTAAATTTGAAGAGTGCTCCTTTGATGTAATCCTATGCCATAATGTTTTAGAATACGCGAAGGATAGAGAGCGCATCGTAAAAGAATTTGCAAGAATATTAAAGACGGATGGACATATATCAATCCTTAAGCATAATAAGTCGGGAAGAGTAATGCAGATGGTTGTGTTATTAAATAATTTTAAACATGCGAAAGAATTGCTTTCCGGTGAAAATGGACACGCAGAGCAGTTTGGTACAATTAATTATTACGAAGACAAGGAACTTTTAAACTGGTCAGATAAACTAGAAATTGAAACGGTGCTAGGAATGAGGACCTTCTGGGATTTGCAACAAAATCAAGAGATCCAAAAGGATCCACTTTGGCAAGAACAAATGCTGGAGATGGAGACGCAGGTAAGTGATTTGGAAGAATATAAGACAATAGCCTTCTTTCATCATGTTATACTAAGAAGGCTTGTTAAATAATAGACATACTAACAGGGAAGAATTGATTAAATACAATGAAGAAATAATTCAGAAGAGCTGATTAAGAGATTAAATAAAAAGGGCAACGATAAAAGATGAACTTAATCAGAAATGATTATTTACAATAGAGCTATCAGAATGGAGCCAATCCTTTTTGACTTATTTGACTTTGATCTTATTATGATAAGTGTAGATAAACGAATAGTTGATTATATTCACAACTGAAAAATAATTAAGAAAAAAAGCAGGTTGATGATATGGATTTTATTAAAGAAATTGAAGAATATATTCCTGTTAATGAGCAGGAATTTCAGGATAAAAAAGTGATTTTAAGTTTTATACAACAATTTAGAAATAATGTCCTTCTAAGGGAGAATGAAATAGCACACATAACAAGTTCAGGCTACATAATGAACAAAAAACTAGACAAAGTTTTACTAGTTCATCATAATATACGAAATGTATGGTCTTGGACAGGGGGACATGCAGATGGTGATGGGGATTTATTATATGTATCATTAAAGGAAGCAAGAGAAGAAACAGGTATAAAAAATATTTCACCACTAACCAATAGAATAGCCTCCATCGATATTTTACCTGTATACGGTCATACCAAGAAGTCTAATTATGTGAATGCTCATTTGCATTTATCAATCGCATATATACTGATAGCAGATGAAAATAGTGAGGTACGAATTTGCTCCGAAGAAAATAGTGGAGTAGAATGGTTTTCATTAGATAAGTTTACAAAGGAGTATTTTTCTGACGATGATGTTTACTTATATAATAAACTTATTTCATTTGCACACAGAGTAGCCAATAAGTAAGGAGATACTGGGCTGATATTATTTGGTTCGAAATACGATAATGTTATAGTTTGGAGAATATAAATGAGGTGGATTAATATTTCAGGTTTAATCATAGTCTACATATCAAAACAATTGATCTATTTTGGAATATTCTAAAATCACAGATGATGCCAAGTATAATTCTATTTAACAAAATGTAGGGTAATAGCTACGAAAGGAGTTAAATGAAAAATGTAATATTGATTTTATCAATATTCATAGGAATCATTTCTCTATCCGGATGCAAGAAAGGTGAAATGTCAGAGGTAGAGAAAGAGAGAACGGAATATGTGAAGGAAACTGTTTTAGACTATGGAATGGAAATAAATACAGAAGTAACAAAAAGCACACGCGATGAATTAAACAAAGATACAGAGGATGTAGTTTCCTTTGGAAAAAAACAACTATATGAGTTGTCTTGTAATAAGCAAGAAGACGAAGTGATTAACACTATAGTATACCATTTATTTGAGAATGACAAGAAAGGTGAAAATGAGGCAGAAGAGGTGTATAACAGGCTTAAAGACTCTGCAAGTATTTTACCAAATAGTAATTCTACAGAGGAGAATGATCAAGAGACAGGAAATAAACTGTTTACATTAAGAGCTGAAAATGTAAGTTTTCCAGAATACTTTGATTCAGCAGAAAATGTAGAGATAGCGAATACCGGTAGTACATCAAATACTTCAGAATTAGTAATATTTTTAATATATGATGCTAAGAAACATGAGGTTGTAGAGCTGACAAGTTGGATAGAGAGGTTATTAGAAAATTCGGATGATACTATAGAAAATATAATGTTAGACCTTGGGTGGATCGTTAACTAGGATTATCGAGTTCTTACCTGTGAAGCAGCTGTTTTCATATGAATCAATATGATATTTTAGTTTGGGGGAATTAAAATGAAAAGATATCGACTGTTTCTTGGTTCTCTATTATTTATTGCAGTAGGAACAATCGCCACTCTATTAATTACTAAATACCTTGCTAGTCATGAGATCACGGTCAATAAAATTATAGCACATCTAGAGAAGGATGGAATGACAGTAGAAGTAAGTAATAATAACTCAATGGACCTTCAAACAACAAAACTAACTTCTAGCCAAAATACTACAAAATTTGTCACATTAACGATTGATCAAAATGATAAAATTAAAATTTCTGACTATGAAAGCAATAATAAGATGGAGGAATTTGCGGAAATGATATCAAAAGATGGTTCTTCGATTACGAATGGAGATTTTTCCTTAAATATCGATTGGGTTTATCCGCCACACTATTATAAGAAGGATAAAATTATTGTTTTTTATACAGGTATAAATTCAAAGATTAAGAGAAGTTTAGAGCAGTTAATGGGGGAACCTTTTGCAGGATACTAATGAGGAGGGGGAAGCAATATGCAAATTGAAGAAATGAGTGAATTTTTTACTTCTCGAATTGATGGTTATGATGAGCATATGCTTAATAATGTAGAGGGAAAGGAACAGAACATTTTAGAGGGAGAGTTTTATCACTACGATACACCGTGTACCATTCATAATCAAATTGAACTGCTTACAAAGGCCGGATTTAAAGATGTTAATATGATTTGGAGAGTTGAGAATACTACAATAATAGTTGCCAAAAAGTAATATCAAAACTAAGTCAAAATAACTTGTATCTGGGAGGTAGCACAATGCAGATTGCTATTTATGTATTAATCGTCATTATTATAATGTATGAGAAGATTTTGCGATACAAGATTTATAAATTGAAAATTGGTAACCATATTAAGAAGATCAATGGTTCCCTAATTAGCGTTGAGAAATTGGCATCACAGAATGATATATATCGTGTATATTATTCATTAAATGGAAATGCAAAATATGAAAATGTTCTATTTGATTTATTTTTGAAAGAAGTTTGGGAAGAAGCATAAGCGAATTCGATAACATTAGTAGTTTGGTAAGAGAAGTAATAGTTTTTAATTAAAAAGTAATAGGAGGAACGATGGAGGAAAAGAAGCTACATTATGAAACAGTAGATGAATACATCCTGCTATATCCACAGGAGATTCAGGATAAGCTACAGCATGTAAGAAGGGTCATAAAAGAGGAGGCCCCTGAAGCAACGGAAAAGATTAGCTGGAAGATGCCAACTTTTCACTTGCATGGTAATCTGGTACATTTTGCTGCACATAAAAGTCATATTGGTTTCTACCCGGGAGAAAACGGAGTAGCACAGTTTAAAGATAGAATTACGGAATACAAAAGTTCGAGAGGCGCGATACAGTTTCCGTATAATAAGCAATTTCCTGAGGAATTAGTTCGTGATATAGTACGTTTTCGAGTGGAAGAAAATAAAAGGATTGCAGCTGAAAGAGTAGCCAAGAAAAAGGAAAAGAGATTAAAAAAGGAAGTAAATAATATAGAAGGCAACAACGGAGTTAAATAGGCATAAAAATAAAAGGACAGTAATGAAAAGACAATACGAAATGATAATAAAACAGCCTGCAATCACATGATATGGCCCCTACAAGGTAGATTTTTAGGCCTAACTTATATAGGAGTCAGTTCAATAGCCGGCTGTTACTATATAAACAAGATAACATTTGGTTTTTCATTACCACACATTAGAGCATACAGATGCCGTGTTTGTATTCATTACTGATTACCGTATTATATTTTTCATAAACTGTTTGATTGTACAAATGAGCAGCAAAGATATCTTCCTTTAGCATGCGCATTGCCAAGGGGTCTAATTGTTTATTGGCTTTTGATACTTTTGTTATTATGGGAACTCTTCCACTTTTTTCGATTTGCCTTAGAAGGTGGGAGGCTTCTTTTTTTATACCCAATACTCTGGCATAAGAAGCATAGCCATATGCCTTATATTCTTCTACATTAGCGGTTGTTATGTTAAGTAGTAGATGTATCAGAGCACGATTTATTCTAGTAAGAGTCACGTTCTTCGTCTTTAGTTCTTGAACAAGTTCAGAGATGGATTTATTAAGATCGTTTGTATTCTTCATTCTGTCGGCAAGATCACCGGTAATGTCCATATATTTCTTTAAGGAATTGCTATCTTCTGATAACAATTTATATTTGAGCAAGAAGGAAAAATCCTCTTCCGTTATAGGGTATGTTTTATTAAAGTTGTCCTCCAACACCTGATATACGTCAGCCGGAACGCTTTGTTTCATCTGTTCAAATGAATCAAAAGTAGTATTTGTCTTAAGCTGAATCGCCTTTCGTATAGCAGTTGCCGAACTAATGGGCTGCTTAGTGTTATTTGCTTGTTTTGTAACAAGTTCACTATCGTGATAATGAGCAGAGATTCTTTGTATGGTAGCTGGCTTAATCTTAGAATCAAGGTGTATCAGAGCCTTGATATATTCAATGCCAAGTATATTATTAGGTTCACTTAGTACATTAGTCAAAGTATCTTGATTTAAATATTCAGAAGCTTTTTGTGATGATTGAACTGCTTTTAATCTGGCAGCAGGATAGGTTAATCCTTGTCGTAGGTAATACTGTAGATCTTTCTCATATGAGCTTGGTGTATGAAGTAAAAACTGTGCTGTTTGCGTTAATGATTGAATGTCACCGCATTCACTACCAAAACAAAGTACGTCAACTATATCCAACTTATCAAGGAGGGATACAGCTCCATGTGCAAAGTATTCTGCACTTCCGGTAGCAAAACAAGTAGGAAGCTCCAATACAAGATCTACTCCATTATGCAACGCCATATTAGCACGACTATATTTATCAATGACAGCAGGGGCACCGCGCTGTACAAAGTTACCGCTCATAACGGCTATCACATAATCAGCATTGGTGATCCGCTTTGCTTCTTCTATATGATATTTATGTCCATTATGAAAAGGATTATATTCCGTTATTAAGCCCACAACTTTCATGCGATCCTTCTACTCCTATCATGAATAAAAATGGATTTTTAGTGTATTATGATAATACTTCTTTTAACATAGAATATAACATTTCTACTTATCTTCGTCAATTGGCACCAAGGGTGAAAACAATATTTTTAATGTAATACTTGGTAAATTTGTTGAAAGGATTACTTTAAACAATACTACTTTTTTCAACAAATTGTACTTGTATCAAATTATAATTTGTCTTATAATAAAATTTATGGGTTTTACTTATTATATAGATATATAAAATATTAATGAAATGCTAAGGAAGGAGATAACATCATGAGTTTTATTGATGGAATCAAAGAGAGAGCCAAACAAAACATCAAAACGATTGTTTTGCCTGAAACTGAAGACAGAAGAACTTTGGAAGCAGCAAGCAGAATATTAGCTGAAGGTGTTGCCAATATTATTTTGATTGGTAATAAGGAAGAAATCGAAAAAGGAGCAGAGGGGCTAGATATTTCCAAAGCTACGATTGTCGATCCAAATAAAACTGAGAAGCTTCAAGAATATGTTGATTTACTTGTAGAGATCAGAAAAAGCAAAGGAATGACACCAGAACAGGCAAAAGAACTTCTAACAAAGGATTATCCATATTTTGGTGTTACTATGGTGAAAGCAGGAGATGCTGACGGCATGGTATCCGGAGCGGTACATTCGACTGCAGATACACTTCGTCCTTCCCTTCAGATATTAAAAACAGCACCAGGTACAAAACTGGTATCATCTTTCTTCGTAATTGTTGTTCCTGATTGTGCTTTTGGCGAAGGTGGAACTTTTATTTTCTCCGATTGTGGACTCGTTCAAAATCCCAATTCAGAAGAATTAGCAGCGATTGCAGGAAGTAGTGCAAAAAGTTTTGAAGCATTAGTTGGAAAGGAAGCGATTGTTGCTATGCTTTCTCATTCTACCAAAGGCAGCGCATCACATCCTGATGTTGATAAAGTTGTTGAAGCAGCGAAAATCGCTAAAGAATTATATCCTAACATTAAAATTGATGGTGAGTTCCAGTTTGATGCTGCAATTGTTCCAAGTGTAGGCGCATCTAAGGCACCGGGTAGTGATATTGCAGGTAAAGCAAATGTTCTTATCTTCCCCGATCTTGATGCAGGTAATATCGGTTATAAAATTGCACAAAGACTTGCAAAAGCAGAGGCTTATGGACCTGTAACTCAAGGAATTGCAAAGCCGGTTAATGATTTATCTAGAGGATGTTCAGCTGATGATATCGTAGGTGTTATAGCAATTACAGCAGTTCAAGCAGCACAATAGTTATATTATTAGTTAAAAGGATTTATTTAATAATACATTTTTATGATGTATAATAGATATGTTTTCAATGATGACCAAGCCACTACGATAAAGTGAAGATGATATGCTTTGCTCTATCGCAGGCTTTAGTTTATTAAACTTATAGAAAGAGGTAAAGGTTAAATGAAAGTATTAGTAATTAATTGCGGTAGTTCTTCATTGAAATACCAGCTGATTGACCCAGAAACCGAACAGGCATTAGCTTCCGGTATCTGCGAAAGAATCGGACAGGATGTTAGCTATTTAAAGCATACACCTGATGGTGGTGAGAAAGTAGTCATTGAAACTAGTGCTATGAATACTCACGAAGTTGCAATCCAGATGGTTCTTGATGCATTAACAGATGCAAATCATGGAGTAATCAAATCTTTGGATGAAATCAGTGCAGTTGGTCACAGATTGGTACATGGTGGAGAGAAATTTGCTGCATCAACAATTATTACCGATGAAGTTATTAAAGCAATCGAAGAGTGCAATGATTTAGCTCCTCTTCACAATCCGGCGAACTTAATTGGTATTCGTGCTTGTCAGAACCTAATGAAGGATGTACCTATGGTTGGCGTATTTGATACCGCTTTCCATCAGACTATGCCAGCAAAGGCTTATTTATATGGACTTCCTCACGAATATTATGAAAAATATAAAATCCGTAAATACGGTTTCCATGGTACAAGCCATAGCTATGTTTCCAAGCGTACCGCTGAATTTACAGGACTTGATATCAACAATTCCAAAATTATCGTATGCCATTTAGGAAACGGATCCAGTATTTCTGCAGTTCTAAATGGTAAGTCAATTGACACCAGTATGGGCTTTACCCCTCTTGCAGGCTTAGTAATGGGAACCAGAAGTGGTGATATCGATCCTTCCATTATTGAATTCATATCTAAGAAGGAAGGCAAGACCTTAGAGCAGGTTATGAATATTCTGAATAAAGAGTCCGGCGTACAGGGTATGTCCGATGTATCCAGTGACTTCCGTGATCTTAATGATGCCATAGATAATGGTAACCAGTTAGCTCTTGAAGCATTCCAGGTATTCTGCTATCGTGTAGCACAATTTATCGGTGGATACGTGGCAGCTATGAACGGCGTTGATGCAATCGCTTTTACCGCAGGTGTTGGTGAAAACGACTGGAGAGTTAGAGAATGGGTATGTGAATACTTGGGTTACTTGGGTATTACCATTGACTTAGAGAAAAACAAAGCAAGAGGTAAGGAAACTATGCTTACAACGCCTGATTCTAAGGTTAAGGTATGCATCATTCCTACCAATGAAGAATTGGCTATTGCTAGAGAGACTGTGGCTTTACTGTAAGAAAGCCTAAGGAAATCTATTGACATAGCCATATGCTAAGGTGTCTAGCTTATAAACATCAAGACTCAAATATGTAGTTTTGATAATTTGGCATTGACAAATAATAACACAGTAGTTATAATACAAGAAGTGCGTAATGAGTTCGTTTTAACGAGCTATTAGTCATGCAGTAAATATTCGGAGAGATTAGAATGCTTATATCTTTGTCAGAAATAATGACCACGAACGATAAAGTAGCACAGGTCGATGCCCCTATAGAATTGGAGAGGTTTGATTATCAAGGTAATGCTTATGAATTCGTTCATAAGGAACCGGTAAAGCTTACCATCACGAATCTTGGCAACAAGAAAGTATTGATTGAGGGCAACACGAATATTTCTCTGAGCCTGTTCTGCAGCAGATGTCTGAAGGATTTAACCCATCCCATGGATATCAACTTCCAGAAAGAAATAGATTTTAATCTATCAGAGGAAGAACGTGCAGAAGGTCTGGATGAAACAAATTATATTATTGGATACAATCTGGATGTAGACACATTAATTTATGATGAAATCTTAATTAATTTCCCAATGAAATTACTGTGCAGTGAGGAATGCAAAGGACTTTGCAAGAGCTGTGGAGTAAATTTAAATCAGAAAACATGTGACTGCGATAATCATAATTATGATCCCAGAATGTCAGTAATCCGAGATATTTTTAACAATTTTAAGGAGGTGTGAGACAATGTCTATTTGTCCGAAGGGTAAACATTCCAAAGCAAGAAGAGATAGCCGTAGAGCTAACTGGAAGATGAGTGCTCCTAACTTAGTAAAGTGCAGCAAATGTGGAGAACTTATGGTTCCTCATAGAGTATGTAAGGCTTGTGGTTCCTATAACAAGAAAGAAATCATTTCTGCAGAATAATAATGTAAAATCAAGGCTTTCCGAAGTATTTCGGGAAGCCTTTTTTGTGGTTTATAACTAATCAATCTTGATAATGAAATAACTCTCATAATAAAATTAACAGATATAGGAAATTAGAAATAGCCTTTTAGATATATGCGTTATATAATAGTGTTAAGCAATATAGTTAGAAATAGTAAATGTAGAATGAAGAATATTGAGAATGAAGTTCAGGGGGGATATTTCATGGAGGGATTGATATATTTAGTTTATTTGGCAATAGGTGCATTCATATTGTTTATAATAATTGCTAATGCTGTTAAAATGGCAGTAAAAGAAGCTCTATTTGAGTTCAAGGAAGAAATAATCAAAGAGATTAATCAAAGAAATCTTAATAAAGAGTAAGTAATAATTATTGCACTGTTATTTACATTTATGAAGTAAAGGAACCGAAAGAAACTCGCGTAGCGTGTTTCTTTCGGTTCATGTTTCATAAAATGACTGCGAGGCTGATATTTTGAATGTAACCCTAATATTATGTTGACTGAAAAACTGAGGCAATGACAAATTGCAGAAAGAAAGCGAAGGGAACGTACATTATAATATGGTAAAATACGACAATAACCTAGTTGATTTCAGATATAATGTAGCACAGTGATTGTGCATTATGTATAAAAATAATTTTGAATACTGTATGAAAATACTATATATTCACATAAAAAATTATGATATAGTTTTATATGTAGTAAGAAACAAACACTTCAATAAAGTTTTCGTTGATGTCGTTTGTATTTTATTTTACTTAGAGGTTACGCGCGTAACTAATAAAATCATTCACATACTATACCGGGTAGTATGCTGATGGATGAGAAGTATGAAGGGAGAATTCATGGTTACTAGAAAGAATGTAGCATTAAAAGCAAATGTATCTGAAGCTACTGTGTCATACGTGATGAATAATACCAAGAATGTAACTCCTGAGGTAAGAGAAAGAGTACTAGCTGCAATACAAGAACTGAATTATCAGCCCAATCTCGTTGCACGAAGTTTGGTTACAAAACAGACCAGACATGTTGCTTTGATGGTTGATAATTTGAAAAACCCTTATTACTGTGAAGTATTAGAGGGAGCACAATCAGTCGCTTCAAAAGCTGGTTATATTGTATCTGTAATCTCAATCAATGTATCCAACAAGGAGGATGTTCTGGAATTAGCCGGAAGAGGCGTTGATGGTATTATTCTTGCTTTAGGTAATAAGGTGATAAATGATTCATCTGTTTTAAAAATTCCATGTGTTACCTCCGGTGATGATATATGTATTGATTACCGTGATGCAATTTATGATATGGTGGAATGTTTAAAATTGAATGGACATAAGAAGATCGGTTTTCTAAGTGGTATTCCAACCGGCAATCCTACTCATGTTCGTTACATATGTTTTAGAGAAGCGTTAGAACACTTTGGACTAGAATATTATCCGAATTTGACTGTAGATGCTGAATATAATGCGGATACCGACGAAAATGCCGGCGAAATAGCAATGAAAGAACTACTTTCACGTAAGGAAGAATTTAGTGCAGTATTTGCAATTAATGATTTAATGGCCTTAGGAGCTTCAAAAGCAATTAGGGATGCAGGTTTAAAAATACCGCAAGATATCTCCGTTGTGGGGTGCGACCACTTGAAGATTCTTGATAGTATATCTCCATCCCTAGCTACTTTGGATGCGGATGCCTTTTCGGTTGGATGTGCATTAATGCAACTATTGATTGATATTCTAAAAGGTGATCCCCACTCAAGACAGAATATCACAGCTAAATTTCTTTGTAAAGAAACAATTTCCAAATCAAAATTCAATTTGTAAATAATATAAAAATCTAAGCAATATAAAAATCTAAGCAATATCAAAATCTAAGCAAGAATCAAAATCTAAAGAAGTATCAATATATAAAGCAAGTCAATTTGTATACAAAAAAATTGTATTATAAAGTTTCTATAATAAAAGTGGAGGAATATTTTTATGAAAAGAAGACTTTTTTGCTTGATCCTAGCAGTTGTTTTAGTAGTAAGCAGTCTGGCAGGATGTGCTAGTAACAATACGAATCAGACAAACAATGATAATGGTTCTGGTGATACTGATAAAAATGATACAGTAACTCCAGTAGCAGATGACACCGATGAACCAGATCAAAAAACAGGTACAATTACAATTAATACACAGGCAGGTGTAGGAGCTGCAGAAGCTTGGAAGGCAGTTGCAGACGCTTATACAAAGATTAATCCGGGTGTAAAAATTGTAGTTGATTTAAAGCCAGTAGAAGGTTACGGAGAATGGGTTCAAAATATCTATAATACAGATAATCCTACTACGGATATTGTAAATATTAACTTAGCTGGTTCAACGGCAGTTGGTAATTCAATCAATTATATGGAATATGCTGATCTAGACAGCCCTTATTCTGATGGCGTTTGGACAGATCAATTTAATTATTCTATGCAGGCACGTGACTTAGCAAGAGGCGAATGGACTGCATTAAGCCTAGATTCCGTTCAGGTTATTTGGTTATATAATCAGAAGATATTTGATGAAGTAGGTGTAAAAGCTCCTACTAACTGGAATGAGTTAGTTGAAGTTTGCGAAAAAATTGCAGCTGCTGGTTATCAACCACTTTCCATCCCTGGTGATTATAATAGCTTCTGGGCAGGTACTATGGGTTGGTTAGCTCAAATCTATGCAGATCAAACTACAAGATCCATGATCAATGTATACCGTGCACAAGAGGGTGATTATTGCTACGATCCAGATGCTGATGGTGTTTGGAGCTATGATCCTACGGATCCATACAATGATGATAGCTGGAGAGTAAACTATAATGCTGTTAGAGCTTTCAAGGCAGTAAAAGATGGTACTTTTGCACCTGATACTGCAGGTATGAAGACAGTTTGGACGAACTTTGCTAAGGTATTTCCTAAATATGCAGGTGGGGATTCATTCTTTGGTACTAGTGATGGTACTGCCTTATTTTATCAGGGAAAGGCTGCTATGATTGTTGATGGAGCATGGAGACTCATTAACTTCAAGAACGATATGGAAAAAGTAGCTGCCGGAGAAGAAATCAAGAGTGGTGAGACTGTTATCGAAGGTATTCAGAAATTTGATCTTGGTACTTTTAACATGCCTTCTATGGAAGGTGAAGGAATCGAAGCAAAGGCTAGAACCATCGAGGTAGCTAATGGTTTCCTTGGAGCTATCAAGAAGGATAAAGAGCATGATGCATTAGTAGTAGACTTTTTAATGTATCTTTCTTCAGAAGAAGGTTATGGTACTTATTTGAGCGCAGGTATTGCAGCTGATATGGTTCCTGCCGGACCTCCTTTGGTATATGGTGTTAAGCTTCCGGATGATATTCAGAGTCAATTTGACAGTTTATCTTTCATTGGTAATACTCAAAAAGGCCATGGAACAATGCTTGCAAGAGGTATGGCTGGTAGCGCAGGTGATATTGCAGAATCCTATCGTGCATTTTATGATTATTCTTACAATTATTTAAATGGAACTATTACTGTTGATGAGTGGTTAGCAAAGCATAAAGAAAATGTTTATACCTATCTGGAAGAAGCTATGACTACTTCCGGTATTAGCGAGAACGATCTTCAGAATCCGCAAACCGCTCCTACAGGTCAATAGTAATTACTCATTCCCCTCTCTTGGTGGAGAGGGGAATTTTATCAAAAAATATAAGAATAAAACTATATTTTTACAAATGTACGAGGTGAAAGGAGAATGTAATTATATGAAAAATAGTAAACTTTGGTCTAGACTTGCAGTACTATTTGTAATAGTATCGGTGGCCTCGTTTATCTTATATTTTTATTCCAGTCGTAGTACTAATATTTTAGAAGAATTAAGTATTAAAACCGGACTGCAAAATAATTGCTTGGCTTACGATCAAGATCAGGACATTACTTTGGTTGGTACCTACAACAACAAATTGATGGCCTTTGATAAAGACGACCAGTTGCTATGGGAAACAACGGCAAAAGGACCGTTTTGTCAGCTGATTGTAAATTCCAAACAACGTCTCGTTTATGCCGGCAATGAAGATAATTACGTTTATATGGTGAATTTAGATTCAGGTGAAGTAGTCAATTCTATCAATGTACAACGAAGAATTTATGGGATTGATGTTACTCCCGATGGAAGTGAAATTATAGTTTCTGCAGGTGTTAGCACAAACAAACACAATATATTAATCTATTCTTCCGGAGGAGAGCAAATTAAGAACTTACAATATAAGACTAGAATACAAGGCGTTGCTTATACCTCTGATTATGAAAATATTATTCTTATCAATAATCGTGGAGAAGTACTTAAAATCACTAAGGAGGGAGAAGAAGTAGCAAAGCTCCCAACCAATTATGAGTTGGTAAGTCTGGATAAAGCAAAAAATAATAGTATTTATGCGGCTCTTGGTAGCGATGGCTCTTATACAGTATTTAATGACGAACTACAAGTACTTCGGCAGGGTAAAATAAAGGAGTCCTTACAAGTAACGAGTAAGGTAATTGGCTTTGATGCAGAAGGTGAAAATATTGCCATAGGAACAAAAGAAGGCTTCCTATACATATTAAACAATGAGGATACTCAGATATTCTCAAGTCGACTAACCAACAGTATAACAGGGATGATGGCTGTAGACAGCAATATGTTTTTGACCGGTTTGGGAGATTTCGTTATCAAGGTATCCATTGGTACACTCACTCATGTCAATCTTTATACGAATGTGAAGAATTTATCTCTGGTTCTGGGGTTGACGTCAATTATTCTAACGATAGCATTTACTTTACTTGCAATACCTACCTCAAGAAGAAAAATATTTAAAATAGGTAAAGCGATTGTAAAACATAGAACAGCTTATCTATTACTATTACCTACCTTCCTTTTACTTATTTTATTTAATTATATCCCCGTAGTAACTGCCATCGTAGGAGCATTTACGAATTGGTCGAAGGATTTTAATACCTTATCAGAGATTAAATTCGTAGGTTTTGATAACTTTAAATTAATGATTTCCGAAGGCTACTTTTTAATCGGCGTTGGAAATTTAGTAATTATGATGGTTTGCGGTCTTTTAAAGGTGCTAACGGTTCCGATTTTAATTGCATGGTTGGTATATTCTTTAAAATCTCCAAAGGCGAAATACGGATTCCGTTTCCTATTTGTGCTTCCTATGGTGGTACCCGGTGTGGTATCCGCATTGATGTGGGAACAAATCTATGATCCAACCATTGGTTTATTAAATCAGGTATTGAAAGTAGTTGGTTTTGAAAATTTGCAAAGGGTATGGTTAGGAGATTCTAAGACTGCTATTTGGGCAATTATCTTCATGGGCTTCCCTTTTATTAATGCCTTGGCCTTCCTGGTCTATTATGCCGGATTTATTAATATTGACGCATCTCTTTATGAGGCAGCCAGAGTCGATGGTGCTAAGAAATCCAGGATTTTTTGGAAAATACAGATACCGATGATTAGCAAAGAAATTCTGATGATGATTATTCTCACTTTTATCGGAACAGTACAGGATTATTCCAGTATTTATATTTTGACCGGCGGAGGGCCTGGCACCAGTACTTACGTACCCGGTTTGGAACTTTACTTTAATGCAACTAAATTTGGTCGTTATGGATATGCGTGTGCACTTGGTGTAGTAATGTTCGCCTTTATTATGGCTGGAACACTCATAAACCTACGGGTCAAATCTAAGAATGATTAAGGAGGGATAACGACTGTGAATCATTTACGAACAAATAAGAAAATCAAAGATATATCATTTCAATCGGTAATCATATCGTTGGCAGTAATATTTTTGCTACTGGCTTTTATCCCGATTATATTGATGTTTGTCCTTTCCCTTAAATCAAATGTACAAATCTACGGTAATTTTTGGTCACTTCCTAATCCGATACAGTGGAGCAACTATAATAAGGCAATCGGAATGCTTATACCAAACATGATTAATACAATTATTGTAGTAGCAATTGCAACTATGATAGCGGTATTTTTATCAGTAAATGCAGGGTATGTATTTGCCAAGCTAGAGTTTCCGGGAAAGAATTTTCTGTTTTTGGCAATTATCTCTCTGATGATGGTACCAGGAGTATTAACCTTAACTCCCCAATTTTCTTTGATGCAGACTTATAAGATTTATAATACTTGGCTGGCATTAATTCTACCCTGGGTATCCGGCGGTCAGGTTTTTGGTATTCTTCTATGTCGTACTTTCATATCAGGGCTACCGACTGAATTGCTTGAATCTGCCAGAATAGACGGATGTAGTGAACTACGAGCGTTATTTAAGATTATAATTCCCTTATCAAAACCTATCTTGGCCACCGTGGCTATCATGAAAATGATGGATTATTACAATGATTTTATATGGCCGTTGATGGTAATTGAGAGTAACAAAAAGCAGGTGATTACAGTAGCCATTAGAGTGTTTCAATCTGCCACAGGTACTGTGGATATGGGTTCCATGATTGCAGGTTTTGTATTTGCCACAATTCCAATGCTAATCCTTTTTATCTTTACCTCCAGATTATATATTGAAGGAATTACCTCCGGTGCAGTAAAGGGTTAGGTGCGCCTAGAAAAGGGCGGATAATTTAACGGGTGGAAACCCCGTACGGCAAGGTCCAGCAAACCACCGTTAGCGAGTCTTGGGTGTTGTCTGGTAACAGGCAGGGCTAAGCGTAGACAGTTAGGAA
>JAEWEO010000087.1 GCA_023389295.1 Bacillota bacterium | reverse complement strand
AGAACATAGAAAACAATTAGGAGGAATAAAGAATGAGAGAAGGAAAAAAAGCTATTATCTATACAAGAGTATCAACAGAAATGCAAGTTGATGGGTTTTCACTTGAAGGACAACTTCGTGAGTTGAAAAGTTGGTGTAAATTCGAGAAAATGAGTGTGGTTGGCATTTATGAAGAGAGAGGGAAATCAGCGAAAAGCATAGAGGGCAGACCAGCATTTCAAGAAATGCTAAATGACATAAAAGACGGTGTTGTGCAATGTGATTATATCTGTGTTTATAAGTTGTCTCGATTTGGTAGAAATGCAGCTGATATATTAACCTCATTGGAATTTATACAAAGCTATGGGGTTAATCTTCTTTGTAAAGAAGATATGATTGATAGTTCTCAAGCACAAAGCAAATTAATGATTTCTATTCTAGGTAGTGTTTCTGAAATGGAAAGAGAAAATATCATTTCACAATCGATGAATGGAAGAAGAGAAAAAGCAAAGCAAGGTGGTTGGAATGGTGGTTTTGCACCTTTTGGATATCAGTTAGAGGAAGGTGAACTAATTATTGTTGAGAAAGAAGCAGAGATAGTTAAATACATTTTTGAACAATTTGTTTATGGTGGAAAAGGATATACAACGATATCCAAGATGTTGAATTTGCAAAAGATTGAAAAGAGAAAAGCAGTAAATAGCAATCGCACCTTTTCCGATTGGTCTTCATCTGCTGTAAAGCACATATTAGATAACCCACTATATTGTGGCAAGCTTACATATGGTAGAAGAAAAAAAGAGAAAATACAAGGAACAAGGAATTCTTATAGAACAGTTAAAACAGATAAATATATTTCCGTTCAAGGGAAACATCAACCTATCATAACAGAAGAGCTATTTGAACTTGCTATCATAAAAAGAAAAGAGACAGGTCATAAATTCCAAAGTTCTACCAGTAAAAAAGTACATTTATTAACTGGAATTTTAAAATGTCCTTGCTGTGGAAGTCCAATGTATATCAATAAGAATTCTTGGACGAATAAAGATGGTACTAAAAAAGAAATCTTTTACTACTCTTGTGGTCATAATAAGGCTTGTAAGGGTGGGGAATGTAGTCCTAATTCAGTTAGAGCAGAATACGTAGAAGAACAAGTTGTTGCTTACATAAAAGAATTGGTTAAAAACACAGAGTTTGCAAAAGCAATACAAGAACGAATAGGAAGTAAAATAGACACGACCCAGTTAGATAAGGAATTACTCAATTATAAGAGCAAGTTAATAGAGACAGAAGCCAATAAAAGAAGATTGGAAGAGGAAATTGATAATTTTCCATTAGAGATTTCACATAGAGAAAAAAAGTTAGCAGATAAAAATAGTCGTTTAGATAGTTTGTATGATATAATAGAGGAGTTAGAAAGCAAAATAGTTGAAATATCAGACAAAAAAATGGCTGTTGAAAATAACGCACTGACAATGCAGAGCATCTATAAAATTCTCTTACAGTTTGATAAGATTTTTGATAGATTAGAAGGAGATGAGCAAAAGAAACTTTTAGCGAGTTTTGTTCATCGTATAACACTCAATGAAGGAGAAAAAATTGAGCAAAGAACTTTAAAAAGTATTTTCTTTAATTTTGCAATTCCAAAAGGAGTTGCAAGTGATAAAGAGGTTTCGTTGGATAATAACGAACACGTTGAGACGTGCTGTCTGCTATATAAGGTGAAATAAGGAATTGAATAGGTAATGGTTGGAACGCACTCAGGGATGGGTGCGTTTTGTTATAAAAATAGATATTCTTAATACATACTACATGCATTAAAATCTTTACGGTGAGAAATATGGTACAAATTGGGAAAATTATGATATAATCCAATTATGTTTATCGCATAAGAGGAGGGACTTATTATATGGGGTTGTTTAATAAAATGAAAGAACCTATCTTTCTTAAGGAGAGTACTAATGCAGAGGCGCAATTAGAAACGCTTAAAGCGTTAGAACCATTACTTAATCCGGAAGGACAAGTTATCATAAGGCAAGATATAAAATGTCTGGAATATGGTATTGCCGGAGAGAAGAATATAGCATTTGAACTGAAAAATAGCCATATGCCTATGTATATTTTACATGACATCTATCTGGAAGATGGAGATTTGAGTGCACAGATTGATTATCTTGTTTTTACAAAGAAAATCTGCTTTGTTATCGAGTGTAAAAATCTTTTTGGGGATATTGAAATCAATAGTGCAGGGGATTTTATTCGTACCACAGAATTTGGCGGAAGAAAGAAGAAGGAAGGTATATATTCTCCGATTACGCAGAATCAACGCCATCTTGAATTAATGAAAAAAATAAAAGTCGATAATAAAAGTAATATATTAACAAAATTCATGGTGGGCAGATATTTTGAGGATTGTTATAAATCGGTAGTTGTACTGGCAAATCCTAAAACGGTTCTTAATGCGAAGTTTGCAAAAAAGGAAGTAAAGGAAAAGGTTATCCGTGCTGATCAATTAGTAAAGTACATAAAAGATATGTATGACCAATCCAAAGAATCAACAGATTCAGATGAAAGATTACTTGAATGGGCTCAGTCCTTTTTGGATTTGCATAAGGAAGTAATGAAAGATTATACTGAAAAATATGAGCAGTATAAAAAAGAAGCTAACAAAGCAGAAGGAAGTGTTCAAGAAATAATTCCGACTACAGAAGAGAAAAAAGTCGCTACAATGAGTGCTGCATTACCAGTGGAAGAAACGGAAATCTTCAAAGAATTGAAGGTATATAGATTAAACAAAAGCTGGGAGGAAAAAATAAAACCATACTATATTTATAATGATAACCAATTAAAAGATTTGATTTCTAAAATGCCTAGAAACAAAGAAGAATTGCAGATGGTAGCAGGATTTGGTGAAGCTAAGATTAATAAGTATGGTAATGATATTTTGAAGATTATTGAAAAGTATGTTTAATTGAACAAATAAATTGATTAGGCGCACTCGTTAGAATATTTCTGATGGGTGCGTTTTGCTGTGGAAATTTGTATTTTATATTTGATAAGTAAAATATAGTGGTATATAATCCAGCACGTTGATGAACCTGGGATATAATTTGATATCCATAGAAACTATCGTATGTTTCACTTGTTTGATTTCTGGTTGCGTCAAATGTAATTCTTATAATATTTCCATCATACTGTAATATGCTAATAAGTATTTGACCCTCAAAGCCATAATAAACTATTCTTATTTTATCTGGTTTTCCACTGTTAACGTTATTGAGAAATTCTAAAAACCTGTCATAATTATAAGAAGTATTGGTAGTGTATATAACGTCATTATTACTTAGAGCCGTTTCTAACGTATACTGGACTTGTGTCAATAGAGTAGACACAAAAAGTTTAACTTCCTTTTGCCGTTCATCTTAAGTGTTTTATATATTTTGGAAGCCCCATAGCGGCATTCGCTATCCATATAAATCTTACGGATATCTGCCTTTAGATTATCAGCTTCAATCTGTCGTTTTGAGGGTACATTAGCCATCTTAATCTAGTCTAAATTGGTAACATCCTTTTTTGACATGTACCAACTTTTGATCATCACATAATTTCTTTAATGTGCGTTGAAGTTGTCGCCTGCTACAATGAAGGGCGGCGACCGCGTCATTGACACTTCTGAGTGTACGATCTGTGCATAGATTTTCCATATAAAAAAACAACTTGTCTTCCAAACTAGAATAAAAATGCGTCATTTTTGAATGGTGTATTTGATTTAAGAGAGAATTTTTCAGTAGAAATTGTAAGAATCTGCTGTCAGATTTTAAGTTCCTTGCAGGCTGCTTGAATGGAAGAATCAGGCATATTACCTGTGCTAATGCTTCGGCATATAGGGTATAATCGTTATTTTCGAAACAGAACTCATGATATCCTAGAATTTCACGGTTGTGGAGATTTATGAGAGATTGAATGGTGCTATCTTCTTCTAATTGATAAACTCGGACTGTTCCTGAAATGATAAAAATAAACTCTTTCATCGGATTAAGTGGAGAAACGATTTGTTCCCCTTTTTCATATATTCTAATTTCAAATTGCAGAGATTCTGTGTCGAATTCAGAACTTAAATCTAACTGATCAATCGCTTTGTTTATTCTATTTTGGCCAGATATCTTCCTCATAGTATCATACCTCCAATGCCAACTACATTTTAAACTAGTTTTCATAAAAATTATAACATATTTATTGTTTCGTGCCAAATGGCACAAATTATTATTAAAAAAAAGATACTATTATATTTGCTTAGATAGCAATAGAAAATATTGAAATGCTTACAATAGGCTAAATAGGAGGTAATTTGTAATGGAAGGAAAGGTATATGCACAGGTTTATTCATTAATCAGAGTAGAACATGATGGTCTGATTGACGCACTTCATGAATTTTCAAGAGTTGGTTATGATGGAGTGGAAATTGTTGGTGCGAACACAGGGGATTTACCAGTAGATGAATTCAAAGGATTGTTGAAGGAGTTAAAACTGCATGTTATCGCAATTCATGGATGGGGCACTGAAGAAGAAGTTGAGTTAGCAAAAGAATTAGGTGTTACTTACATTGCATTCGATGCAAAATTTGATGATAAAACACGCGATGCGGTTCTTAAAACGTGTAAAGAATTAAATGAAAAAGGAAAAGCACTTAAAGAACAAGGACTTATGCTTACCATTCATAATCATGCGGATGAATTTATGTGGATTGAGGGAGAGGAAGGAAAAACAAGAGTTTATGATGTCTTGCTTGCAAATACTGACCCTGAATATGTGGGCTATCAGCTTGACACAGGCTGGGCAATAAGAGCAGGTGCAGATGTCATTGAATATGTTAAAAATAACCCAGGTCGTTTCCCATTGATTCATGTGAAAGAATGTACTAGAGCTGCAGTATCTGAGGAAGAACTTGAACATTTTCCTAAGAACATAATTAGTAAAATCCAGAGAGATGAGCATGGAGCACCTATTTTTACAGAAGAAATCAAATCGCAATTATATGAGACTAGAAACTGGAATAAGAGACTTGGTCAAGGTATGATTGATTGGAAAGCACTTGTTGAAGTGGCAGAAGCACAGGGATGCGCAGCATATATCAACGAACGCGAATATTATCATTTTGATGGTTCCGATGGCACAGCTTCCTGCTGTGTGAAGCTTGACTATGATTATTTAAGAAGTCTCTAGTATTAATATGAAATGAGGGCAGTTAAATGGAATTAAGTATGATGACCTTTATGCTGGAGTTTCCAGTATTATTCTTTAAAGAGGACAGCAAAGAAAACAAAGTTAAAGAAATCGAAACATTTGTTGAGTTAACAGCCAAGACTGGATACAAGAAAATCGATATGATTTTGCAGACAATTCAGCTTGCTGGAAAAGAAGAAATCAAGAGAATGCTTAATGCAAATGGCTTAACTCTCAACTGTATTATTTATATGGGAATTGCTGAAAATGATGAGAACACTCCAGAGGTGGTTGAAATCGCAGAGTATTTTGGATGCAAGAAGATTATGCTTGTGCCAGGTCATACCGATGAGAATCGAAGCAAATCCTTTGAACGCATGGTTGAGGTGTATACAAAGGCTGTGAATCTTGCAGCGGAAAAAGGAATGGTATGCTTAATTGAAGATGATCCAAATATCAAAATACCGATGTCTACAAGAGATGAGCTGGATGCATTACTAAATGCTGTGCCAGGTCTTCGAATAGTATATGATTCGGCCAACATGCTTCCGGTTGTGGATGATCCTGTTTCGTATTATGAATATTTTGCAGACAGAACTTCTCATATTCACATCAAGGATATGCAGGTTACAGATACACAACCTGAAGGCTATGCAAATCCAGGAACAGATGGACGTTTCTATATTAATGCACCTCATAAGACTGGTGTTGTTGATTTTGAGGCATTGTTTGCAGCCATCAAAAAGAGCGGATACGATGACACGCTTGCGATTGAATATGTACCAATGCAAGGGATTTCTCTTGAGGAAGATTTCAAACGCGTCTATGATATGTTTAGAAAATTAATATAAAATTGTAGAAAGACGTCTCGTCTTGGAATCATATATAAATGTGCTGCAAATATGGTGTAATTCATGTACAGTACTGGTGAAGAAGAACCATCAAAAGCACTTTATTGGATGAGTGGAATCATGACAGTAGCTACAAAGTAATTGCTTTCAATAGATATGTCAAAGATTCCATTCGTTTTTTTGACAGTACCTTTGATAATTTTCAGGCCAAGACCGTGAGCTTTCTTGTCACTCTTGGTAGTCTGAAGTTCAGGATTTTTCTCAAGAATATTGGAAGAAACCTTATTTTTAATACAACAGACAAGGTATTGCTTCTGGATATTCATAAATATTTGAATATCGGGATCGCTCTCATTAGCGCTGGCTTCAATAGCATTGTCAAGTAAGTTGAGAAGTATTGTACAGAAATATTCTTCGTTGATATTAAGCTCTTCTGGTACGAGAATCTCAGTGTATGTTTTGATATTACTTTTTCTGGCAGCAGAAATTTTGGTGTTAAGAATGTGGTCTATTAGCAAGTTCTTTGTATGAATACCACCAGTTCCTTCAGTTAGTCTGCCTATATGATCAGATAGATAGTTGTCTAACTGGTCATATTTTTTTTCTCGAAGTAAAGTCTGAATGTAGAAGTATTTGTTCTTTAATTCATGGCGCTCTTTGTTAGCTTGTTCCTCATTAAGAATAGTATAACGATATCTGATAAGCTGTGCAGAAGTCTCTGTAAGCGCTTTTGTCAGCAGATACTTGGATTCGTACTGTTCCCCAATAATGGAATAGAGGTAGAACAGAATTGGCAAATTTATAACAAGTACAATGGCTGCTACTGTAAGGAATACCCTATACGGAACATGAACAGAAGGATCAGCCATCTGAAGCAATAGAAAGAAGCTTGTAGGGCAGAATATCAACAAAATAGTCTGAGTAATTGTAAGCTGAAACTGGAACTTCAGAGGTAACCTTAAAAAGATTCTTGTAAGTGTGTACATACCAGTTAATATAATGAAGAATGTTCCTAAATCCAATATTTTATATAGGGTTGGAGTCATAATATACTCCTGCATATATAAGGGGCCCAATATAAATTTAAAGCATTTATAGGCTGCATAAAAATATACCAGATACGGAAGTTTCTGTATTGCTTTGCCTGTTAAAAAGATTAGTGCCCAAGCAAAAGAAACAACCATAGTACAGGCAAAGTAGTAATAATATGGAATTGTAGAATTGCCAAGTGCATACTGAGGAAAATAATAAATGATACAGAATAGTATGTTTGGAATCCCATAATTTATAAATCTGTTTACAAAATACTTAGGGATAAAAAACTTAGAAAGCGTATATTGTAAAAGTGTTATAATAGCAAGATGACCCATATATTGATATCCTTGATAAATATATTCAAACATTAAATACCTCTCGTAGTATATTTAAGAAAATTCTTTTTAATTTCCTCTACATGACCACGACTTATAGGAACGATTGAGTGGTCTGTCAGTTCTAAATCACTTTTTCTAATTGTGGAGATATATTTGTAATTTACTAAATAGCTTCTATGTGGCTTAAAAAAGTCATATTCTGTGAGCAGTGTTTCTATTTCCATAAGCTTGGTCTTAATAGTGGCCTGGCCTGTAGTTGTAACTATCCTACAATACTTCCCCTGCGCTTCAATATATATAATTTTACTTATGTCAAATGAAAACAAATCCTTTGATCCTGGCTCTTTTATTTGTACTGTATGAGGATGTCTACGTACCATCTCAGCTTGGATGGAGGTGACTAGCGATGGAAGAAGCGAATCATAATGGCTTTTCCTTATAAATCTAAATGGTTGCACCTCAAAAGTAGAGAAAACCAGCTCATCTTTATTGGAGATAAAGACAACCAAAGTCTCAGAATTAACTTGTCGAATCTTCTGGCAGATTGAAATACCGTCTATCTCTGGCATCTCAATATCCATAAAAAGAATATCAAAATGATAGTACTTGTCTATCATGTCAAGTAGGCTGTTGCCATTATGAAAAACTTCAAATAAAATCTGTATTCCGAC
>JAEWEO010000166.1 GCA_023389295.1 Bacillota bacterium | reverse complement strand
TATTACTCTTGGTACTGTAATCCGTTAAATAAATTAAATTATCATTGCCTTTATAGTTATAAAAACTATCCATCCTTACATCAGTACCTAGTTTAATAGCATCTATGTAGAGATCACCGGATCCATCATATACATCCTTGAAGTAGTATACATTTTTATTTTTGTTACCAATACACAAGTTTGAAACATCTTCATCAACTAACACCGGTTTACCAATTACTCCGTTTGAAATGGAAGCTTTCATAAGCGTACCATATGACTTCTCATAGTCATAATCTTCATAGAAATACAAGTTTCCATTATTATCAAAAGACCATTTGGATGACTCTGATGAATCCAAGGTGCTTTCTTTCTCACCCGATGCAACATAAATGTCCTCCGATATAACTCTTGTTGCTAACATTTTATTTGTTAAATCATATATTATGTCATCATAATAGAAATAGCTGTCATAATCAGATAAAAGGGTAGATAACTTCTGTGCATCGGTGCTAGAGGTACTATATTTTTGATAAACTACCGCGGGAATAGAGGATGAAGATGCTAGAACATAGCTATAATTTCCCATAGCCAAATCATCTGCGACAACACTTTCCTTCTCTCCGTTCCAATAATAAAGAGTATACTTACTATAGGTTACCGCATTCTCTTCATTACTCAAAGCATTACGTAAATCGTCTCGATTTTGCTTACCTTGATAACTTTCATACAATTTATTGTATTCTTCTCTCAAAGAATTATTATATGTTTCCCACTCCTCATATTCTTCGCTGTATCGATTGTAAGCTTCGTTATAAGCATCCCAATCCGTTGTTTCATCCCAATATCCCCATTCACCAAACTCATCATTCCATTCACTTCCAAAGTAGTAACTATTCCAAACTTTTTCTGTGTAGTCAGATTGGGAAGGGTAGTCAGGTTCCATCGTATAATCCGGTTCGAGAGGTTCTGTTAACAAACTGTCATCTTTTAACATGTCATCATTAATGAAGTCCGAGAGTTTGTTTGTGACTTCCTCACTTTTTAGATAATAGATAGATTGCGCGTGTGAAACTGAGATAACCTCACTAACATCAGATGATATCTTTACTTTATCCTTATCATTTTTCTTTTGATAGAGGCTTCCTTCTTTTAAATAAATGACCATTTTGCTATCTACATTTATATGGTGAATGTTGGCATTGCTGTCAATTTTATTTTTTTTCCCTTCTAGCCCTTTGATTGACATCTCATAAATAACATTTTCATTCTCATCATACTTTGTATATATTAAATAATCCCCAGCTTCATTCACATAAAAATCAACAACATCTGAATCGAGTTTCGATTTTTCTTCGGATTTTCTGTCATAAACATAAAGTCTATTATCCTCGCCCTTAAGATAGAAAAATTTAGTTCCATCCTTAGTGAGAACAGGATACTGACCCGTTAATTCATCATCAATTTTTACTGCAACATCTTCCTTTGTATTATCCTTTTTAAGGTCTCTCCAGTAATATGAGGCACCGTCGTCTGAAACATTATCCGGATAAAATAGGTATCTATTATCTTCGCTAAACAAGATATAACCACTTAGATCAAAATAATCTCCTGCATCCATATACTCATATGCATCCTGGGATTTGCTCTCTATGAGCTTGTCTGTCAGTTCAAAGGATTTAATTTTTGACAGCTTTGTAAAATTAAGTTCCTCATCTTTCGCATAAATCATATAAGATTTATCTTTCGATCCCTGCCCTCCAATAACAAGCACACCTGCTAGGATTATGACTATAAGTAATCCTGCTGCCACAATAAATTTTGTTGGAATTTTAGTCCAACTAGCAATTGTCTTCGTAAAATCATACTTCTTTTTTTCAGTGGTATTTTTTTCAATAATATTTTTTTCAATAATATTTTTTTCAGTAGCATTATTTTCAGTACTCATTACACTACTTTCTGTTATGACTTCATTGGAAGTTCCCATCTTATTGCCACATTCAGGACAGAAAGCAAATTCTGTTGTTGTCTTAATACCACATTCGGTGCAAAAGACAGTCTTGTACTCCGGTTCCCTTGGCTTTGTTTGAGGTTCCATCTTCGTGCCGCACTCAGGGCAGAATTTGGCTCCCCCCTCCACAGACGTATTACATTTTGGGCAGGTTTCATTAGTTTGCATAAATTTTCCTCCATTAGTTCGTTTTGTAAACCGTTTTCCCCGTTTTAAACGATGATGCTTGATACAGAGGTTCCTTTTCTAATCTATCCTAGTTCTATTTGAACCCTTATGGATTAAGTAAAAGGCATTCCATATATCTTTAATTATGTCATATTTTGTTATATTATGCAGTCTTTCCCGTGCAATGTCAAGTATTTCACAATATTTATAGTATAATTCATCCTTTTGAGACTACTAAGCTGGTATCTCAGAATGCATAAATAATCGTTCCAATAACATCAAAAAATCAACCAGTACTTTAGATTTTAAACCCAAATCTATACCAGTTGATCTCTTGAAAAAGTTCCACATTATTGAGTTACAATTCATATTCTCCGGTCTTCAAACGGGAAAAACTTATAATATTTCAATATCTTCCAATTTCTTCTATTACTGTTTTTGGCATAGCCCTCATAATATATTCATCTTCACCATTTTTCTGGATAATAAACACATGATCTTCTCCGCTTCCGTCCGTGTCAAGAGTTGTCATCCACTCCCAATCAGAAGGCATTACACCGATACCAGCATATTCACCGGTATATTTATAATTACAACTAAATGTACATAACCACTGGTTTTCCTTAATAACAACCTTTTTTATCTTTTTACTATAAAGATCCACCCATTCCTTACACTCTTCCTCATTCATAACTTGGACTGCCAGATCTTGATACTCTGTAACGGTAAACGTTTTGCCCTCATAATCTCTCTTTAAAGCTTCCATCATTATTTCTCCAAGTTTATATGCGATTTCATCAATGGTCATGTCCTTGGATTTTGCCTTATAAGTATACTTATAGGGGGACAAGATCGGTGCGTTAAACGAATTTAATTCTTGACCATGAGTTTTTTTATATTCATCCGCATCCCATTCCTTTGATACATCAAAAATGTAGTATTCTTCCTTCGAATTGGGATCTGATGTATTGTTCTTATTGGTATCGTTCTTATTTACTTCTGAAAGTTTAGAACACCCCGTCAAAGTTAGCACTAAAAATAAAAAAATTATTATTCTCTTCATATAAAATCGCCTTTCCTATCATTTTATACTCAAACAACTACAAATAAAAGTTCTACACTATATTCTCCGGTTGGGGAATAAGTTCACGAAATGTAAGAGGTGGGAACTGTTAAATTCCCCACTCAAAATTAGTATCGGGTCCAGTACCTGATATTCAGTATCTATTATAGTGTATTATATCATAAATTACATTTTATTACAATATTACCAAATGCTCATTCAGTCTAATATTCCCATTGTGTACTGTTTCTAAATAAACAAGTCCACATAAAATCCACTCCTTTTATTGTGTCCGGAACTCCAATTATATTTACTAATTCTACTCGGGACAATTTTCTTAGTCCTTTGTTAAACCAACAGATCCTTTCTGTCATATGGCAGCTCCCAAAAGCTCTGAAATTGATTTAAATCCATAATATCCTGCCTTGTCATATAATTCCCTGAACGTAAATTTCCTTTTTCCTTCCGATACGTTTTAGGTGCCTTGCCTTTATAAAGCTGAAACACCCGGTAGAAATTACTGAGGCTGGAGAATCCACAGCAGTCGGCAATTTCTGTAATACTCAACTGTGTATTTTCTATATAGCCGCATGCAGCATTCACACGAATGGAATTCAAGTAATTGATAAAGCTGACACCAACCTGTTGTTGGAACATACGGTAAATTGTCGGTTCACTAACTCCTACTCTTTCTGCAAGAACTTTCGCACTAAGGGGTTGTCCATATTCTTTATGCAGTATTTTAATACACTTTGTAAATACTGTACTCGGAGATGGCACATCTAACGTATCTTCTGTCTTTATCTTATTAGATGCGAGATACATCAACACACGGTATAGTTCCATGTGGAAGCAATTCCACTCTTCTTCTGTTTTCAATACTATATGATTGTTTTCAATTCCTAAATCCTTGTAAGCCTCCACAATTTGAGACATTGCATCCTCTTTTGGAGTTAGGAGCCATGCCATTCTTCCCAGACTGCTGCGAACTGCCTTTACCACCTCACTATCAGCATCAAGTGCAGTATCTCCTACCGTTTTAAAGTCATAAATTTCTGTTTCTTCCTTATGTAATAAAGCTGGGTCAATCGATGCGATAATCTGCAGTCCATTTGCTGAACCATCAAAAATCTCATGGCTTGCTCCACCGTTAATTGTTATCAAATCTCCTTCTTTCAGGTGATACACCAAACCATCCACACGAATGCTGAAAGTTCCATAGACACAGCACAAAATTTCCAACTGCTCATGCCAGTGCATCCGATTAAATTGTACATTTCCGGCAAAAACTACTGCCTGTAACTCGAGTCCAAATGTCCGGTTTGTTTTAATTTCATAATATCCGGTATTTTTCATAAATCTCTCTCCTCCTCTCTTTTTTTTCTTCGATCCTCTTTTTGATTCTTTTCGGATCCGATCTTTGATCTTCTCTTCGCTCTTTTCTTGTCATTGTCTCTCTTTGTATAAAACCTATCACAAAACTGGAATTTTCACAATGTTTTTTAAGCATTTTGATCGAATACTGGAATTTCTATATTGAATACGATAAGAACTTTTTTTGGTTTCATGGTATTCTAAGACTAACTTAACTTAGATGATTGCAATCACCTAATCAAAAGAAAGGGGTTCATTATGGAATGTAAACAAATCACTACATTTTCTGCAAATGGAATTGCTTATCCAAAGCAGTATGAAATTCCAGTTACACACGAAGTTGACGAACCAACTCATTTAGAATCAGATGTTTTAAATCTCTATCCGGATATCACGTTCCAAACTATAGAAGGTTTTGGAGGAGCCATGACGGAAGCTTCTGCTTACTTGCTTTCTAAAATGGATGAAGGGACACGAAGAGCAGCACTTAAGGAGTATTTCGGAGCACAAGGAAACCACGTAAAATTTCTTCGTGTCCACATGGATAGCTGTGATTTTTCCCTTGAAGAATATGCTGCTGTGGAAGATCCAATCGCAGACCCTGAACTGAACACATTCTCTCTAAAGCGTGATAAGCAGTACATTATTCCAATGCTAAAGGAAGCTATGGAAATATCTTCTGAGCCACTTAGTGTTCTTCTAAGCCCCTGGTCCCCTCCTGCTGCGTGGAAGACGCCTCCGGTAAAACCCAAAAATGACGTATCAATTTACGGAGCATTCTTTGGCTTTCAGATGGAACCTGTGGATTATACCAAACCATCCCGTTGTAACGGTGGAAGCCTAAAGCCAGAATATTATAGCTCCTGGGCAAAATATCTTGTCAAATTTGTACAGGCATATCTAGATGAGGGCATTCCTGTTACTATGATGTCCATTCAAAACGAATCCATCGCTGCTACGAACTGGGATAGTTGCGTATGGACTTCTTCAGAACAGAAAACATTCCTACGTGACTATTTGTATCCTGCCTTTGAAGAAGCCGGATTAAGTGGTAAAGTAGGGATCTATATTTGGGATCATAACAAAGAGCGGGTACTTGAGTACTCTAAAGATATCATTGATGAAGTGACTGATAAAATGGTAGAAGGCATTGCTTTCCATTGGTATTCCGGAGATCATTTTGAAGCGGTAGCTCTGACTAGTAAAGTCTTCCCGGATAAAACATTAATGTCTAGTGAATGTTGTGCTCTTCATCCCCCTGGGAAAGTAGGATTTATGGGCATGTTCGGTGGTAGTAATACTCCTGAAACCGTAGAATATGAAGATGCTGTTGCTTATGCCCACGATCTGATCGGAAATTTAAATGCCGGTATGAATCGTTGGATTGACTGGAATCTGATTGTCGATAAAGACGGGGGACCGCGCCATGTCCCAAGCGGATTTGCTGCACCAATGATTGCTAATGATGACGGAACCTACCGTAAGAATCTGTCTTTTGATTTTATCGGACATTTTTCTAAATATATTCTGCCGGGTGCAGTCCGTATTGGTTTCTCCAAATGTAGTGATAAGATTGAAATGACTGCAGCCAAAAATCCGGACGGCAAGGTTGTGGCTGTTATTCTGAATAAGAATAATGATGACGTAAAATATGCTATTCGTATCAACGGAAAGATCATTCGTATAAATGTTCCGGCAAGAACACTTAATACCGTTCTTCTGTCAGAATAAAAATCAATTACCACCTCTCAATTATCAAAGAAGCAGCCAAATGTTGGCTGCTTCTTATCAATTCTTATTTATAAATCCAATATTCTAATATCCGTTGTAACTTTCTTCAAAATTCGCCTAGCTGCCTGTTCTTCCAATATTATTCTACATTAAACCACATGAGTGGATATACCGCCATGTCAGTACTGTCAGCTGCATAGCCATAACTCATGATTGTCCCACTCGGTGATAGAAAAGCTACACTACTTTGGCTTTGGCCTGGAGTTCGAAGCCAACTATTATACTTTGATTCGGTTAGCATATCAGCATATTTCTCAGCCTCTCCTATGCTCAAGATAAATAGATAATCCTCCGTTGGATTGCCGCCATTCACTCCTGAATGGATATTATCTTCGTTCATCAATTGAGTCAATAAAATCTCACTGCGTTCTTCAACTGAAAAGTCATTTTCTAAATATTCTGTATTTAGCCAGGTACGAAGTGCCGAATTCTCCCAAGTTACATCTCCACTACTATTATGATAGGCTACATTTTTTAAGGCTGCTTTCTTTCGTAATAATGCTTTATTATCATTTAACTCAAGAATAACCCATTCCGTGTCACCAATCTTAATGATCTCTCCAGTCTTGCTGTTACGGATTAACAACTTCTCCATTTCAACTTTCTTATTTGCGCTATCCTTATATGTTCCAGCCATTGTATATTCTTTTTTTGCCAATGAATATTTACCAGATTCCTCGGCTTTTAATGCATATTTATATCTACTTTCGACTAGTCTCTCTTCACAATCTTTATATTCACCCAGTTTCTTATACATCTTAATCGCTGATTCATAGGAACCAGTCAGACTACATGCATTTGCATAATAATATTTTGCATGAGAAGTGTTAATAAATAGGATAGCTGCAATCGTTAATAATACAATAAAAGAAAATTTAACCATTTTTCTTTTACTAGATTTATTAACTAATTGGGTACTCATTAACTCACATTGCTCTGCTAATTCTTTTGCATCCTTATAGTGACCCAGTTTGCTAAATTCCTTCGCAGCAGCAATATACTCCTCTGGCTTCCCGGCCGTATGTTTGATATTTATTGCTTTTTCATAAATTTGCTCATTTAACATGTCCATGGTTTCTTTTGCGAGCTTTTTGCATTCCTCAGCATATTGATTAGCATCCATATAGTCTGATAGTTCAGAAAACTGTTGTTCTAGCTCTTCATACATTTTAACCTTGTCATTGCTGAGTAACATGCTGTTCATTGCTTTCATCAGGCTGATTGCTTTATTATATTTACCTTCATTATCCATGATACCTACGTCTGTATCCACCGATTTTCTAGTTGTCTTTTCCGCTGCTTTACCTGCAGGTTTCTTGTTTTCTTCCATCATAAAAATCCTCATTTCAAATAATTGCTAATCATATTCTATGTTTGTCCATTAGATGCATATTTGAATCTAATCTCTTTGCCAATGTTTCTTCCATTATCCTAGTCGATTGGCGTAAAATTATAGATGTTTCTTAATCAAATATGTAATAATAATTACATTGTATACTATTTCCTTACAATTATCAACCTTATTATGCAAGTGTCAGATTTTATGTGTAATTATACAAATTATCTACAAAATTCGTACTCTCATAACTATAACACGACATACATTCTTTTCCAATCATGACGTGGGCGTTTTCACGATCAGCATTTTACTTATTATTGAGTGCTGCTTTAATATTATCATCATACATTTAAATCTTATTCCCATTCTTCTTATAGCTTCAACTATTTCCTGTTCTTCTTATACTTGCTCTTCCTGTAAGTATTTTTGATTAGATTGCTCTGATTATAGTAACAATCACCTATATCAGAACAATATCAACTACATATCTATCAAATATGTAGAATTCTTAAAAACCACTTTACTTTTGACAACTATGTATGCTATACTAACGAAGTACTTAATTCGTAATTCAAATCTGACCTATATCTGTAAGTCATATTTTATGGTTTACACAAGTTGGTCAGTTTTTTTTATTGTAATTAATGCAAATAATATAAATGGAGGTACCTAGAATGAATAATGGTACAGTAAAATGGTTTAACTCACAAAAAGGATTTGGATTTATCACTAACGATAACGGAGGCGAAGATGTATTTGTACATTTTTCAGCAATCGTAACAAACGGCTTTAAGAGTCTTGAAGAGGGTCAAAAAGTAACTTTTGATACAGAAAAAGATCCGAAAGACAGTAGAAAACTCAAAGCTGTTAATGTTTGTGCAGCATAGTCTGTAATAAATAATACTGGCTAGCTAAGCTGACACAGAGTTACTCAATAAATTATTTTAATATATCTTTCAGTGAACGACTAAAATCATCCATTTGAATATTTGTATTTTTTATAATTTAATAGACAAGAAGATTTAAAGATAGAGGCAGGATCAAGATCCTACCTCTATTTTTTATATCTAGAAGTTATATTACCTATTTACTATGAGACACTATAGCATCTCTGCTTTATATATGTCCCTTTCTATTTCGAAACGTGGTTGTCCTTATTACCTACTGATTAGATATTTTCGCTTCCTACATTATATATTGATTCTTCGGCTACACGTAAGATCTGCTTCTGCTCTCTACTCTGTTCTCCTATCTTTGATTCCATAATATCTAGATAGGAAATTACCTTATTCTCCTCCATAGACTTAGCACGATCGCCTACCAGTCGTTCCTTAAGTAATGTGTTTCGTTTCGTTACAGTAACATTATTTACTGCATAAGCTAATGCTTTTTTAGTTCCCACCATAACTAGTATCTTTTTTGCTCTGGTAATTCCTGTATAAATCAGATTGCGCTGAAGCATCACAAAATGATTCATTAGAATCGGCATTACCACAATCGGGTATTCAGAACCCTGGGCCTTATGGATGGTAGTAGCATAGGCATGAACGATTTCATCCAACTCCGTTACGTCATACTCTATCTGTCTGCCATCAAAATCCACTTTTAAAGAACGGTCTTCCAAATCTATAGACGTAATGATCCCAATATCTCCGTTAAAAATCTCTTTATCATAATTATTTTTGATCTGCATTACCTTATCCTCAGCGCGATAGATGGAACCACTTCGACGAAGTCCTTCTCCTGTAGGATTTAGTGCTTCCTGTAATGCAAGATTAAGATTAGTCGCCCCTACAACACCTCTTTGCATCGGTGTTAAGACTTGTATCATCGATGAAGGGGTTTTATAGTATTTCGGAAGATTCTGCTTCACCAGCTTTACTATCTCTCCAACAGCATCCTCAGCCTCTTCTCTTTGAACAAAAAAGAAATCAGTATGCTTTCCGTTGGAGATATCCGGCATTTTACCACTATTAATTTTATGAGCATTCATAATGATGCGGCTGGTCTGTGCTTGCCTAAAGATTCTAGTAAGACGAATCACTGGAAACATGTCCGATTCAATGATATCTCGTAATACATTACCCGCTCCAACGGATGGGAGCTGGTCAATATCTCCCACAAGAATTAATCTCATATTCTGAGGTATGGCTTTTAATAAGGAATTCATAAGAATGATATCAATCATAGAGCATTCGTCCACAATCAACACATCTCCCACGAGTGGATTTTCCTCATTTTTCTGATAGCCTTCCGGCGGCTTACACTCTAGTAGACGATGAATAGTTTTTGCTTCCAGACCAGTCGCTTCTGTCATTCGTTTTGCGGCTCTTCCTGTCGGTGCTGCCAATAAAATATTCAGGCCATAAGCACGATAAGCTGCAATAATTCCCTGTGTAGTAGTTGTCTTGCCGGTTCCGGGCCCACCGGTCAACACCATAACTTTGGCAAGCGCCGCCTGTCTAATGGCATCCGCCTGAACCTCATCATATTTCATATTTACTGTGGCTTCAATTCTCTCCACATCAACGGATAGCTCATCATTTCCTGTTTCTCTTCGTGCCTTCGAAAGTCGATCCCATAGTTTATCCCCTGCCGGTTGCGTTGCCAGCTTATGCAGTTTATTTGCCACTCCTGTTTCTGCATAATAGAAGGGTGGCAGGTAAATAGCGTCTTCCTCCTGAATCAAATCCTTTTCCTTTAGCATCTGATCCATGGTCATAATGATACTTTCCTGCTCTGCCTCTAAGAGTGCCACAGCCTTATCTATTAACTGCTCCCTGGCTGCAAAAACATGACCTTCATCAGCCAGTTCACTAAGAGTATACATGATACCACTTCGCAAGCGAACGTAAGTCTCTTTCCCAAATCCAAGCTTCTCTGCAATACCATCTGCCGTCTTAAAACCAATTCCCCAAATATCATCTGCAAGACGGAACGGATTTTCTTTTACCTTATCTATACTTTCATTCCCATAAGCTTTATATATCTTTGCTGCAAAGGAAGTACTAACCCCATGATCCTGTAAAAAGAGCATGATATTCTTTACTTCCTTTTGCCGCTCCCAGCTTTCCTTTATCATCTGGACACGTTTTGTTCCAATACCCTCAACTTCTATCAAAGCATCCGGATTATCTTCAATGACCGAAAGGGTTTCTGTACCATATTTTTGAACAATTCTTTTCGCAAACTTCGGTCCAACCCCTTTGATCAGCCCACTTCCAAGATACTTCTCAATTCCATAAATACTAGCCGGCATAGTTTCTTCCCATTTTTGTGCCATAAACTGCCTGCCATACTTTGTATCTATCTTCCAATCTCCATCAATTAAAAGAACAGAACCAACATTGGCATCCAAAAGGCTTCCTACCACAGTGACCAGATCATCATATCCTTTGATATTTACTTTAAGAACTGTATAACCGTTCTCCGGATTCTGATATGTTATTCGTTCCACGATGCATCGTATTTTGACCACCTGGATCACCTCCTTTGACTATGTTACTGTAGATAAATTTATTCCCATAAGGATTTGAGTGACCCTATTCCTCATTATAATATAGTTTTCGATAAATATTAATATTAATTTAAATTTATATTGTTAGCACAATTTTTAAGTCTTACCATTTGTCTAACCACTTGTTTACTTAATCAACCTACCTCAGTTAATGACTAGTTCAAAGGGGATACTCCCTAACTGATCTAATATATCATTCTTTTGTTCCTGATTACAATAAACCTTTTTTAGGTTTGTCATCTTCAAAAGAGGAGAATAATCATCGCATGCAGAATCTTGTAAAAAGATCTCAGTAAGCTGAGCGTTCTTCTCAATACCATTAAGATCTAAGTCTTTAAATGCCGGAACATATAACTGGATTAAACTAGGTAATTCAAGTTCTTGAAAATTCGCTCTTTCCCACATGCCACATAAATCAAGAAGTTCTAAGGATTTTAAATTGGATAGCTTCTTTAGATCAAAATTACCACTTCCAAATATCTTCAATATTTTTATTTTTGACAATGTAGAAACCTTATCAATTGCTTGTTCCGTAATCGCATTATTAACACCTGTCAATATAAGGTTATCAAGGGTGACCATGTCTTCTAGTCCATCACAATCTCCCATTTTACATTCAAATAAGGACAGGAAATTAAGTTTCATATTCCTTATTCCGTTAATGCTAGTCACCTTCGTCTCTGATATATCAAGTCCCCATAAACTAGAGATAACATTTAATTTTTCTAGCTCCTCATTTGTAATTGGATTTGCTGAAATATCTAAATAATTCAACGATTTGAGTTGTAGAATTGGCTCTAGGTTTTGAATGTTATTACTTCCTAGCCCTAAATAATTCAGTTCATGTAATTCTTCTAGTGGGCTAATGTCACTAATCCTTTGATTATAAATCGCTAATTGCTTTAGATTAGGCATATAAGCGATATCTTCAATGGATGTAATCTCACCATTCCTACGATATCTATCCTCTTTGTATGTTGTACCATTCATATATTGGTTGGAGCCATATACAAAATGATCCTCCCATTTATCATAAATTTGTTCTCCACAGATGAGTAATATGTCAATCTTCTTTAAATCACCATAGGTCACCGGTTCACCAGGAGATTTACTTAAGACATTTCGTACTGCAGCTTCTATTAAGGCTGATTTAAATTCGTACACCTTCTCATCGGAGATAGGAACCGTTTCATTCTGTTCGATACTCTTAACTACAATCATTTTCTCTTTGCATAATGAATAATACTTCAGTCCCCAGACGATACACCCTATCGTTGTTGCAAGGAGATATAATCCAAGTAAACTTTTCCAAACAAACCACCGTTTTTTGCCTTTATAAGGAAAGCCTATCAGCTTATTTTTTAGTTGTTTAATGGAGGAATATCGTTCTTTCGGGGAGAACTGAGTGCATTTTTTAATTATCTTCAATAATTTTTTGTTAATATTAAATTGTTGTAGCTCTTTGATCTGATAGCTCCCCGTTGCCATATAAAACATTAGTATTCCTAAAGCATAGATATCCGACCTCGGATCCGTTTGAGTATAACCATACTGCTCCGGTGGAGCTAATAATTGAGTTCCCATGATCACAGTATCAGCTTCTGCGCCATCCTGCATACGCCTTGATATCCCAAAATCGATAAGCTTACACTCTCCTCCTTTGGTAATGATAATATTATCCGGTTTGATATCTCTATGTATAATAGGGGGAGTCTGTTCATGAAGATACTGAAGAATGTCACAAAGTTGAAGTGTAATACGTAGTATTTCTTCGTGCTTTAGATGTCCCTCTTTCGTCATTTCCAATAACTCTGTGATGGTACTGCCTTCCATATATTCTCTGATGAGATAATTGCATTTATCTCCTTTAATCAATTGACAATCAGAAACTATCCCCGGGTGTGATAGCATTTTGATTAGATGATACTCAGCCTCCAAATTTTCTTGGCATTGTACCTCTACGGCTTTCATGATGAATTTTTTCCAATTAGTTTTTGAGGTAACTAAATAAACCTGTTTGTATTCGCTCATCTTTAGACAGGCTTTCACATCATATCGCAACTTGATCTCCGATGGAAAATCTTGTCCCACAAACCCGTTACTTTGATAATCTTTATAGAAATCAATAACTGTACTCATTCCTATATCCCCTTGTAATATATAAAATCCTAGGTGTTATTATAATATATCTGTAATTTAATGGCAATCCCGTTATTTTATAGTTTACTTTTAATCATGTCATAATATATGCAATCTTCTACTATCACCAATATAGAAAACGACTTGGTTCATTGACACATAATTTAATAAGTTCACGTAAATAAGGGGTGCTTCCCGAAGTTAGCACCCCTTAGATATATCCATGAATTATAAATATTTACTCGGTATAGCTAATTAGAATTTGACCTATTTCT
>JAEWEO010000265.1 GCA_023389295.1 Bacillota bacterium | reverse complement strand
ACATTACTTAATTAGCAAGTTAACTTTAGATAGATTTTCATAAATTCCCCCACATAATGCCAACAATAGTTGGCTTCCCCCCCTTCTAAAAAACCCTCAGTCACCAGACTGAGGGTTTTTTACTTGTGCGAAGGCTTTGGCGTTCTTTATCGTACCCAGTACCTCTACAACTTCCGTTTTGCTCGTATAGTCGGAAGCGTTGCTCCGTGGTGAGCTGTTCTTCCATCGCTTTTATAAATTTTTCCTCACATTCGTCTCCTTCATATGTTTGAACAATATCCTAAAACAAAGACAATAAATCATCAGGAATATCGTTTTTACGCATTCGCATATATCATATACCCGATAAGCAAAATCTTCCTTTCTCACCGCTGTTATCAACCCTATTTGTTCATAATATCTGAGTGTCCGGGTTGATATTGAAAAATCTTTAGATACTTGGCTAATGGTTTGCAGTTCCATGACTATCCCTCCTTTCAAGATAAGAATACAAGTTGACGCGACGTTAAAGTCAATAGGAAAATTTACTTTTTATATGGCTCATAGCTAAACTTACTTTCTTCAATAGAAACAAGTGTAGCATAAAAATTAAAACCTTTCTACCATAATAATCCAGTTTTTGGCCAAACGCCGCCTCTGAAGGGTTTTTGTATCGGTAAGCCATAATAAATAGGAGTTTTTTCCACTCTGTCAAAGCCATGTCAGCTCTTGACAACCCTCATTTTCCTGCTATACTAAAATGGTTCGCAAATCCCTACAAAACCAAGGTCTTTGCAAGCGATAGAACGTACGCTTTTCAAACTTTCTATTGTCATGAAGTAACCATCGTGTGTTCGAGACCTTCCACACGTAAAACAAAACTAAAGGAGAATTTATATGAAAACGAAAAAAACTCTATTTATTACGGAGGCTGCAGCAATTGCGGCTATTTATACCGTTCTGGTGTTGATCTTTCAAATGACCAGCTTCGGTCCCATTCAATTTCGTATTGCGGAGGCTCTAACTGTGCTTCCCTACTTTACACCTGCTGCCATACCGGGCGTAACGATAGGCTGCTTCCTAAGCGCCATATTTTCCGGAGCAGACATTCTTGACATCGTGTTCGGCTCCCTTGCAACACTTATCGCTGCGATTCTTTCTTATCAGCTTCGACGTCATAAGTTTCTGGTTCCTATTCCGCCGATACTTGCAAATGCAATTATTATTCCCTGGGTGCTTAAGTTTGCCTATGGTGAAGCGCAGTCCATCCCTTTTATGATGCTTACGGTGGGTGCTAGTGAATTTATTGTTGTGGGTATTATCGGAATGGCTCTGCTATTAGCACTAGAAAAAGTTAAGCATTATGTATTCCGTAGCAGTTACTAATTTCAAGAGATAGATTATTTTCATAAACATAAGGTCTTATTATTACAAATGAGGTTGTCTGATTATTGGCATAACAATAACGGACAACCTTTTTGTTTGTAAAAATCCCTTTCCGAGGAACCTCTTTCAATGATTATATATGATATTTTTACAAATAATAGATTGACATATATATCATATTGCGATATAATCACACCGTGATATATCTCATTGTGATATATTACGGTGCGACACAATGAAAGGGACTTTATTTGCAAGCCCTTCTATCTGCATCAAAAACATGCACCATAATGGAGGAAAACATGAAGGAAAATAAAAAGGATAAATATGAATTTATACCTATGAGCGAAACTGCCTACTACATCTTACTATCCTTAACCGAAGAACGTCACGGCTATGCTATTATGCAATACGTAGCTGAAATCACAGATCAACGGATTAATTTGGGTGCCGGTACCCTATACGGAACATTATCTAAACTGGAGCAATCAGGATTAATCATAATTACTTCAGAAGAAAATAAAAGAAAATATTATAAGATTACATCCCCGGGTATGGAAGTACTTCATTTAGAACTGAATCGACTAAAGGAGCTTTATTATAATGGCAAGGAGGTCTTAAACAATGGAAACGAGCAAAACTAAAAAATATGTAAGAAAGTCCTTTTTTCCTCATCAATATGAGAAGGAGGAAGCCTTTTTATCGAAGATGGCCAGAGAAGGCTGGCAATTTGTTAATCTTTACGCAGGTTATCCAACCAAATATGAGTTTGAAAAAGCAGAACCAATGGATTATATCTATCAACTAGATTATGTGACAAAGGAAGAAGATACGGAAAGTTATCATTTGCTCTTTTTGGATGCCGGATGGGAGGAAGTATTTGGATGGAATGGAATTTATGAAAGTAAATGGTATTATTTTAGACGTCTTAAAGAGGAAGGAAAAGAAAATAGAATCTTTACAGATTTAGATTCTAAATGTAATATGTATAATAAGCTTATGAAAAAATATGGCTTGTTCTCTTCAATGCCATAGGATTAATCATACTCATAATCTTTTTTAGCATCTTCATCCTATTATATGCTTATTTGATTATTGGTATCGCAGCAAAAAGAGCTAAGCTGAAGGAAGAAATGAGAAGTCATATATAAGAGGGAGTGGCTTTTGTATTCTTCTTGTTATCATATCAGATTTAATTTTTTGAAAGGGGGTATTTTTATGCCAAATAACAGAAGAGACCGCGATAATGATCCATCCATCGACATACCGGATTTTATTAATTATGAGAATATAAACGATAGTGAGGATTTCTTAGAAGATATTAACCTATCTCTTGCTAAACAGGTAAGTTCCTATCAGGAAGATACTCCTCCCCCAAACAACGGTTCCAAAAAGAAAAAGAAGAAAATGTCACCCTTTATTAAGATTCCACTCTTTATCATCATCCTATTGCTGGTGGGAGGCTCTTTTCTTCTTTTTACGAAAAGCGGAAATAAACTGTTAGTAAATTTAGCCGGTAATTATATCTATGGTAATCTAAAGTATCAACCGAATAATGTTGCAGACAATAACAAGAATGAGGATGAAACAAAGGTTCCAAGCACTTCCATTGGACCCGTTGTTAATATCCTACTGGTTGGTGTAGAAGAATTTGGAGGGGCTAAAAATACAGATTCTATGATGATTGCTACCATGAATACAAAAGATCACACCCTAAAGCTTACCTCCTTAATGCGTGATTTGTATGTTGATATTCCTGGTTATAGTAAGAATAGATTGAACTCTGCTTTTGCAAAGGGAGGAATTGAATTACTTTATGAAACCATAGAGCTTAATTTTGATGTAGAGCTGGATGGCTACTGTATGGTTGGCTTTGACGCATTTCAAAAGATTATTGATTTGGTTGGTGGTGTTGAGATTACACTAACCAGCGAGGAAGCAGACTACCTAAACCGTACCAATTACATCTCAGAAAAATCCAACCGTAATTTGGTCGCGGGTACCCAACTGGTCAATGGTAATCAAGCCTTAGGTTATTGTAGGGTGCGTAAGGTATCTACCGGAACAGAAAATAATGATTTTGGTCGAACCCAACGACAAAGAATCGTTATGGAGGCAATCTTTGATAAGCTAAAAAGTAAAAATATCGTTCAACTAGTTCTAATTATGAATAATATTCTCACCAATGTTGAAATAGAGACTGACATCACACAGAAAGAATTTAATAATTATCTAGAGGCTGTTGTAGGTTTGAAAGCCAAGAAGATTGATACACTTCGCATCCCGACAGATGGAAGCTACGATAACATCAAAGTACAAATGGGGAAATATATGCAGGATGTATTACAGCCTAGAGACTGGGATGCTACCAGAGCAGATCTTCACAGCTTTATCTATGGTGAAACCACTACCGCGACTAAATAATAAAAATGGCGTGTTGCAAATGCGACACGCCACTTTTATTAATCTCTTTTGTAATATTTAATCTATCAATTATAAATCACAGTTATTTACGGTTCTCGGGAAAGGAACAACGTCTCTAATATTGCTCATACCGGTTAGGTACATTACACAACGTTCAAAGCCAAGACCAAAGCCTGCATGTCTGGTAGAGCCGTATTTTCTAAGATCAAGATAGAATTCATAATCTTCCTTCTTGAGATCCATCTCTTCCATTCTCTTAACCAGCTTATCATAATCATCTTCTCTTTGACTTCCGCCAATGATTTCACCAATTCCGGGAACTAATAAATCCATGGCTGCAACAGTCTTATTATCGTCATTTAATTTCATATAAAAGGCTTTAATATCCTTCGGATAATCCGTTACAAAGACAGGCTTTTTAAATACTTGTTCTGTCAGATAGCGCTCATGCTCCGTCTGAAGATCACAGCCCCAACTTACCTTATAATCAAAGTTATCGTTATTTTTAGTTAAAATATCAATTGCTTCGGTATAGGTTACGTGGCCAAATTCGGAATTTACTACACCTTGAAGTCTTTCTAATAAGCCTTGATCGATAAATTGATTAAAGAACTGCATTTCTAGCGGCGCATGTTCCAGTACATAATTAATTACGTATTTTAACATACCCTCAGCCATTGCCATATCATCCTTTAAATCTGCAAATGCAATTTCAGGCTCAATCATCCAGAATTCAGCAGCGTGGCGTGTTGTATTAGAATTTTCTGCACGGAAGGTCGGTCCGAAGGTATAAATATTTTTAAAGGCCATCGCATAGGTTTCACCATTTAACTGGCCACTTACCGTAAGGTTTGTCTCCTTACCAAAGAAATCCTGGGTTGTATCTACTTTTCCTTCTTTGGTTTTTGGAATATTCTCAAGATCTAGGGTGGTTACTCTAAACATTTCACCAGCACCTTCGCAGTCGCTTCCTGTAATGATAGGTGTGTGAACGTACACAAAGTCTCTGTCTTGGAAATACTGATGAATTGCATAAGCGATTAATGATCTTACGCGGAATACAGCTTGAAAAGTATTTGTTCTAGCTCTCAAATGGGTCATGGTACGCAAATACTCTAAGGTATGTCTTTTCTTCTGAAGTGGATAGTCAACCGTAGAATTACCTTCAATGGTAACCTCAGTTGCTTGTATCTCAAAGGGCTGCTTTGCCTGTGGAGTTGCTACCAACTCACCCTTTACTATAATTGCGGAACCTACATTTAACTTAGATACGCTAACAAAGTTATCAAGGGTATCATGATATACCACCTGTAGAGGCTCAAAGTAGGTACCATCATTTACAACAATGAAACCAAAGGTTTTGGAATCTCTCACACTTCTGACCCAACCACCAATGGATACCTGCTTACCGATATATTGATCCTTGTTCCGATATAACTCTCTAATATCGATTAAATCCATAGTAAAAACTCCTTATCTATCTATAAATTTTAATTTCTTTCTTTACGATTATATCATAAGATCGTTAGATTACAATAGTTCAATCTTTTTCGTGGCAATGTTATCGCAAAATTCAATATCATGCTCCACAAATAGTAAAGTTGGAGCATACTCTAAGATCAATTCTTCTATCTGCATACGGGAGATTACATCAATGAAATTAAGAGGTTCATCCCAAATATGAAGATGAGTCTTTTGACATAAGCTTTTTGCTAGCAGTACTTTTTTCTTCTGTCCACCACTAAAGGCTGACATATCCTTTTCAAATTGAACTCTGGAGAAGTCAAGCTTTCTTAACAAAGCCTTAAACAAAGTCTCATCAATATCATTCTCTTTCGCATAATCGGATAGATTGCCTTCTAAAAAGTGAGTTTCCTGCGATACATAGGATATTTTCAACTGACTTCCCTTATGAAAGCTTCCCGTATAGTCTAATTCTTCCCCACATATGAGCTTTATGATACTTGATTTACCGGAGCCATTCTTTCCTATGAGCGCTATCCTATCCCCCGCCTTAATAGTAAAACTGATCTCATTGCAGGCTTTTTTATCACCGTAATAAATCGATACTTTGTCTAGGCTGATCAGCTGATCTTTGTGATACTTTAGCTGGAACATCTTGAGACTTTCAGAGCTTTCAACATTTTTCAAAAGTTTCGCTTTCTCTTCCATGGCATTTAATTGCCTTTCTTCGATACTTTTGGAGCGTTTCATCATCTTCGCTGCTTTATGACCAATAAAGCCGCGATCCGGTTTCAGCCCTGCACTTGTTTTACCGTACTTTGTTTTTTCTACCTCATCAGACCAATTACTGGTTCTTTTAGCCGCCTCCTCCAAACGATAAATATCCTTTTTCAACTTGTCATTTTCAGCTATTTCAAAATCATCTTGTCGTTTTTTATTTTCCCACCATGAGGAAAAGTTACCTTTTTGGATTTCGATATTTGTCTTATTAATCGAAAGAATATGGTCAATACAATGATCCAAAAATGCCCTATCATGGGATACCAAGAGGAATCCCTTCTTACTGTTTAGATAGTTACTGACTATTTTTCTCGCATTCATATCCAAATGGTTGGTTGGTTCATCAATCAATAGAAAACTGTTCTCTTTTAAAAACATGGTAGCTAGAAGTACCTTTGTTTGCTCTCCACTAGACAAGGTACTAAAGGGCCGATACAAAACATCTTCGGATACTTCAAGGAGGGACAACTCCCTTGCTAACTTCCAAGACAGATAATCCGGATAAAGCTCGGCGATAATATCCATTGTCAAATTCTCTTTATCCTCCACCGGATAAGGAAAGTATTCAAAGCTCACATTGGATGCAATTTTACCACTATATTCATATTTACCTAACAAAAGATTTAGAAAGGTAGTCTTACCTCTTCCATTTCTTCCTGTAAAGCCCAACTTCCAATCCGTATCAATTTGAAAACTTACATTTTCAAATATATTATCATAACTGCCATCATAGGCAAAGGTTAAATTTGATACACTAATCAACGACATAAAG
The DNA here is from genome assembly GCA_023389295.1 of Bacillota bacterium. GTDB lineage: Bacteria > Bacillota > Clostridia > Lachnospirales > Lachnospiraceae > Mobilitalea. The sequence continues at coordinate 1,386 of JAEWEO010000265.1, read as the reverse complement.
ATACCTCCTCTAGTTTTTAATGAAAAAAGCTGCAAGAAAGATCATTCTTGCAGCCGACAAATACAATAAGCCCTGCCTATTACCGGCATGACGAGGTATCTATTGTCTAAGTGAAAAGAATTGATTACTTTCTTGCATAGCATAACAAAGGAAGCAGCTTAGTCGCTCCCACCACTTCATTACGCTTTGGATTATTAGCAAGAAAAAATAATCATCCTTTCAACTCCTATCTCTTAATTTTTTAATATTATAACATAGACCTTTTTGGAATTCAAGCTTGCATTAATTTATGCAGATTCAATTCTAGCTAAGGCTTGTAACACCCCTTCTTGAGTTCTCATATCACAGCTTAAATAATTTACTGCTTCATTGATATGACCAAGATAGTGTGCGTCCGAATTCATAATGATATTACATTTTTTAAGGTAAGGATTGTTATGAAGTATTTCTTCCTTTTGATCTGTTCGGGAAAACTCTACTACTGTAAAATCCGCCTCTGCCGGAACAAACCCAAGATTTGATAGCAGGCTGTTTGTCTTCTTATCCACATGGGCCGGAATATATATTCCACCAAATTCTTTCTTAAGTTTGCCCAGAGAATCAAAGCCTATATTTGTTGCATTAATCAATAGATTTGGTTCTGTCCCAACCATCTGATCCATAGCATTGTATATTTCCTGTTTTCCAAAGATTTTCTCCTCATTCGGTAGCTTCATCAACCTAGAATACACATACTCATCAAAAGCCAAAGCCTGCGATAAGGTCGCAAACAGACATAGCACATGGACTTCCTCACTAGTACATAGCTCCATCCCCGGTAGTGCAATCAGATCATATTCTTTCGCTAATTCCATTACTGCAGGACAATTCTTACAGGAATTATGATCCGTAACAGCGATGACATCTAAATTCTTTAAAGCTGCCATCATAACAATATTTGCCGGAGTCATATCTTCATCACCGCAGGGAGAAAGACAGGAGTGGATATGCAAATCATAGAATAGTTTACTCATGGAGTTTCTTATATATGAGGAGGGCGGCATCAAAGATTGGAAGTTCTGTAGCAAGTACCGTAATTCCCTGCTCCTTCGCTTTATTTAGGGCCGGTTCATCCAACCTACTTCCCTCTGCAAGTACGATACAAGCTGCATCCGCTAAGGTTGCAACTGCAAGTGTATTGATATTACCCATTACCGTTACCCAAGCAGAGTCCGCCGGCATTTTACCCATGGCTATACTCAATAAGTCACAGCAATAAGGGGTAAATATCTCCCTCTGCAGATTCTCTCCCTGATTTTGTACTTGAAAACCGGGTTGGTTTATTAGATCTTGTACTTTCATTGCTACCTCCGTCTTTTATTTTTTTATGTCCAATCTGGATAGTTC
>JAEWEO010000247.1 GCA_023389295.1 Bacillota bacterium | reverse complement strand
GTATTTACACCCAACTCATATTTGAGTATCTCTGCATCTTTATATTGCGCACTTTTCGGCATCGCATAACCAACATAGGGAAAGGATTGATGACGATTCAGACCTTGAATTTTAATCTTCGAACCATTAAGATAAAAGCCTTCTTTCGTAAACTTAGCATCTCTAAATCCAAATCTTATATGATGTGTGTCAATCACCCGGTCTTCTTTGATTAATTGTAAATTAATGTGATAAAGGTTTGGATCATCAATGCTCCATAGCTTGATTCCCATTACTTCCTCTTTGATATTAATTTTTTCCTTGATAAGGCTATTAATGTGAATAGCTTTAGTGAATGATTTAATACACTCGTTACGATAGATTAAGTCAAACTTACAGATTAACTCATGAGCACTCCCTGAAGAATTAAATGTATATAAGTCAATATCAAGAACTGGCTTATTTGTCAAAACATCCTTTGTTTTAACGCATACAGAATCAAATCTGACGTTATGACAATACTCTAGTGAAACTTCTCGATAAATACCACCATAAGTTAGGTAATCTATAACAAATCCAAATGGAGGTATATCATTTCTCTCACTTGAATCCACGTAAACTGTTAACACGTTGTTCTCACCTTGATTGGCTGTCGTGGTTAAGTCAATCTTAAAAGGAGTATATCCGCCCTTATGTTCTCCTACAAAGATGCCATTCAAATAAACTTTTGCGTATGCCATGACCCCGTCAAACTTGACATATACCATTTCATTCTGTTCCAGTTTATCAATCCATATCTTTTTTATGTAGCAGCTTTCAATCTGATACATACTTTCGTCGAAGTTGTTATATGGAACTTCTACATTCGTATGTGGAATATTTACCGTTTCAAATGATGAAGCATCATAGGATGGTGAAATATACGCCTCCTCAAAGTTTGCAGAATACTTCCAATTAAAATTAATATCAATTTTTCTTTTCATATTTTCCTCCCACTAGAGTTAGGTAATTGCGAAACACTTAACCTTTAGGTTTACAAACTATTTATAATCAAAGCTATGCCGGAAATTATCAGCATAATAATAACCATTCTCTTTACAAATTTTTCGTCTAAAATTTTGCTGCTGAACATTCCAAGAACCAAACCAATAAGCATAAACGGTATTAAATACACAGCTGACTTAACTATGTCCAATGTGATAATACCCCAAATGGAATATAAAAAAATTCTTAGCGTATTTTCAACAATAAAAACAATACATATATTAGCTTTAAATGAATGACTATCATCCGTAACCCTATTTACATATGCCCCTAAAAGAGCACCAATTCCATATAGACCGCACAATAACCCTGATAGAACTCCAATAACCACCAAAAATACTTTCGATTGTTTCATCTGTTTTGTTTGTATTTCTCGTAATAACATTTCTATACCAATAAAAATAATCACAAATCCAAAGACTATTTTTACTATTGTTGTATCAGCATTCTTTAAAAATAAAATTCCCGGAACACTTCCCAAGATAACTAATATTGACAATGGAACACATATACTCCATTTTATTGACTTTCTCTCCTTAAAGGCCAATATCATATTAGTCGGATAGCCTAAAATCAATTCGATTGGAGATATATTTTTATTTGCATTTTCAAAACTCAATATTGTTGTAAATACCAATGTATTGGCAAAGCCACACAATCCTTTAATAAAGAACGCACATACTGTTGCAATAATCCACCAAACCATAGCACCTTACCCTTCCCACCATGTACCTACATTATAAACCATATAATACAGCTATATATTAGCACAGCAGACTGATTCGGTCAAAATATTCCAGGTGTGCTTTCATATCAAAAAAGATGCCCATTGAACCTTTTACTCTCTTAGAAGCAGATTAATCCTCATATAAGAAATACTATGTAATAAGATTATCGTTTTGATAAATCCAATTAGAGATAATGCACTCTCATTTCCTCAAAACGATTTTGCTGTGGTTTTACCTCAACTGGATATCCGCAAGAAATAATAGCAAATGCCTCTAATTCCTCTGGAATTTCCAAGATTTCTTTAACTTTGTCCATACGCTCCTGTAAAGGTGCAACTCCAAGCCAAACTGCTCCCAATTCTAATTCGTCTGCTTCTAATAATACATTTTGAACAGATGCGCTTAAATCAATCTGCGCATATTCAGGTATTCTACAATTTCTACGATAGCATGCAACAAATGCCAATGGTGCTTTTGCTACACATCCTGCATAAGGACTTATTAAAGCAAGCTCCTGCAATTTTTCTTTACTTCGAACCACATAATACTCCCATGGTTGCTGATTTCCCGCTGATGGAGCTGCCATTGCAGCATGTAAAATCTTGCTGATTTTTTCCTGCTCAACATCTTTTTCTAAATATTGCCTTACACTTGTTCTATGAAAAATACTATTCATGTTTATACCTCTTTTCCTACCCAAGTAATGTTTTTCTTTTAACATTTTTAGTATACTCATTTTTACCAAATGCTTCAAGACGATGCTTATGATGATGCCGTGAATTTACAAATTGCTTTAAGCATTAAGTCATTGGTATCAATACAAATATTAGTGCAGAGTCCCACCAATTCAATGGATTCTTTAGGTTTTAGGATATTTAGTAATGCAAAAAGGAACTGTTGAAAATTATTCCCGAAAGACTTTGAATAATTTTCACAGTTCCTATTGCTCAATTTCGAATATTTTTTATAAGTTATACGTTGCCAGATAAGCCTCTCTGGTTGCATCAAGAATTCTTCTTGGACTATTTGCATCACCAATCACTAATACATCACCGTACTTTTCTTTTATAGAAGCAACGATTTCATTATTAGGTGCATATCCGGAAGCAATAACCACCTGATCCACCTCTAAAACCGTATCATTAAACTTGATACAATGATGCCTTTGAAAAGCTTATGTGATTGTGTCACAGAACTACTATAACATAATTGCTATAATCATTATTAAGCAGTTCGATCTAAAAAAATTTCTGAGGTGAAATATGCGTAATCATAAATATTTGTTTTTAATAACTATCTCTTACTTTTTGTTGGGTTTTGTAAATATACACTTTGCTCTGTTAGGTGTCATTTGCATGACATTACCAATTATATTATTACTAAGAAACCGAAAGAAAACATGGTGCCAGGGGTATTGTCCAAGAGCAAGCTTATATAACACTTGTGGGAAGACGAAAAAGTGGTCTGGTCTTAAAACTCCACGATTCTTTATTAAAGGAAATATGAAATGGATCATGTTGGCTTATTTTGGTATCAGTCTTACTTTTATCTTGCTGTCTACACTTGCTGTAGCTAGAGGTATAAAATCGCCCATGGAGTATCTGCGTTTTCTATTACTAATTCCAATTCCTTTTGAGATGCCCCAATTATTTGATCTAATTAATATAGCACCTTGGCTTACTCATCTGTCATATCGTTTTTATTCGATGATGATGACTACAACGGTTCTTGGACTGTTTCTCGCTATGGTATATAAACCCAGAACCTGGTGTACTATCTGTCCAATTGCAACTGTATCGGATGTTATTTTAAAAATATATACTAACAGAACTTCCTAAGCACTGTGATAAAAAAAGAAAGGATAACTTTTTCAGCCTATAGGCTTCCCAAACTAGTTATCCCTTCGTTCCTATATTTATAACACTTTTTGAATTAACTAACTAAACTATGTATGTAATAAATGACCTTGCATATTCTTATTTAGCCGATTTATTAGAGTACATCATCATATCAGCTTTTTTATATAGTTCATCAAATCGGACTCCATCATTAGGGTAGAAAGCATATCCCAATGCCACTCTCACATCGATTGATATAGCGCCAACATCAACAGCGCCTTCTACTTCATTGTGTATTAATTCAATCATATTCTTAATGTCTGCTTTAGTGTTTAAGCTATGAAGATATACAACAAACTCATCTCCGCCCCATCTTGAAAGAAGATCGTTATTATTCAGTAGCTTCATCAGTCGTTTGGATAACTCAATAATCACACTATCACCTGTAAGATGACCATATGTATCATTAATGGATTTAAAATCATTAATATCTATGACTATAATTGCTTGCATTTTGTTCTGTTTACTTCTTATGTTTTTAATTATACGTTTACGAAAGGTATATTTATTTAAAGCACCTGTCATAATATCAATTTTAGCTCTTTTGGAGTTTTTTGAATATTGATTGAGATGCCATAATACAGACATAAATAAGATAAAACTCATTAATAGATAAAGTTTATCGGTAGACTCTAAATTAGAACCGTTATCAATCCATCCCTGTTTCGGATAAATTGCCAATTCCCATTTTTGATTTTCAAAGCTAATTGGATAGGTGATTGAATCTTTTTCAAAACATTCTGAGTTACCCCAAACTAAATCCTGAAATCCATCACTTCTAAGTGCCTTGATAGCATAATAATATTCTGGATCATCTGTACTAATACCACAGTAGTCCATAACCTTATTGAAATCTACTGACACAACACAAAGTCCCCAAAAACTATCAATATCATCTTCTTTAAGAAAAAGAGCCTTTCGATTAAAAATTAGTAGTCCCCCTTGAATAGCATTTACAGGACCTTGTATTGTTGCACGCTTCTCTTCGATAGCCTTTTTGATAAAAGGGTAGCGTTGTGGATCAATCATCAAATTATGGCCAATTACTTCTAAATTCGGTTCGATTGGATAAATGTACTTAATAATTCCATCTGGTGCAATTGCAATATTTGCTATAATATCATGTTTTTGTATAATCATCTCAGCATATGTTTTTATTAACTCAGGATTGTTGGGATTCATATTTACGATAAGCTCTAAAACTTCCACATACTCAAAGCTTTGATTAAGTACTTCTACTAATTTTTGCGAAATATCGTTTATTTTTTGCGAAGTAATATATTTATTTCTCTGTACTTCTTTCTCGAGCCTTTCCTTCTTAAGTGCTGAATATGGAAGTAAAAATGATAGAGTAATCACAATTGATAGGAATATTATAGTCATTTTTTTTAACATGTTTCACTCCTTAATATCATATTGTAAAGAACAACTATACTTTAGTCTATTTTAAGAGTTAATAACATTATAATACATTTTTCCCCTTGAACTCCTATATATAGTGCCTTAGAACTACAATACGATACCAAAATTATACTCTCCTTCGCAAAAATAATCAATCCCACTTCGTTTAAATCATGCTATAAATTCAGCAAATCAGTTTTATATTAGTAAAAATGACGCATTGGTCAAACTGAACCCAAGAACTTCTTATTTTAATCGTATCTGGCAACTTTCCATAACTTTTAGTGCAGCAAAATGATTTTCTTTACTGACCCCAGCACAACAATTAGTATCAACATAGATTGGAACCTCAGGCAGATATGCTTTAATCATTAAGGCATTGGTAACAATGCAGATATCCGTACACAGCCCTACCAGCTCCACATATTCTATCGGCTTTTCTAAATTCTCTTTTTTTAAATCATTTGCTAAATCTGTACTTCCAAAAGTATTTTTTTGATAAACTCTATATTCTTCCTTTTCTCTTATTGCTTCTAATTCACTTGCAAATTGCCATCCGTTAGTCCCAACAATACAATGTTTCACCGGAAGCATTTTCCCTTCTTGCGTTTCTAAATAAGTATCCGTATGTGAATCCTGTGTTAGTATGATTTCACCCTTAAAGTTTTTAATTTTATTAATTAAATTGGGTAACATATCCTGTGCTTCTTTTGTGCCAAGGGTACCCGAAACAAAATCATTTTGAACGTCAACTACAATCAATATTCTCTTTCCCATCTGAATTCTATCCCTCATTTCATTTTCTTATTTCGACTCAACTCTGGAAGAACCTGTAATACAGTTCAATTCCAACAACCACTATATCCGCTTCTTCTATTTTCTACTTATCTGTATAAATAATACCTTTTTAGCCTGTGTAGTCTCACACTCCTAAGTATCTCATCAAGTATCTTTATCTAGTATATCATCAAGTTATTTTAACTAGTATATCATCAAGTTATTTTATCTAGTATATCATCAAGTATTTATATTAAGAAGCTAAGAACTAATCTTTTTGCTTCATTTAGTGTCAAATTTACCCAACATTTCTCCACATGAAAGAGACCGTCCATTCTCATTTAGCTTGAAATGAACGGTCTCATCTTATCTTACTTTGGTAAAATTAAAAACGTTTTGGGCAATCACCGCCGGTTACCGTACAGGTAATCGTTTAATCATCTTGCTATTTTTTTAAATAAGAAATACCCTCCTATATTATTTTTTAAGCATCTTACGGATACCACGTAAATAATGCCCGTTTGCCATTTCAACCATACCATCCACCTGATCAAGATTCATGGTTCCCGTCATAGTCATGGCACGTAAAGGCATAGACATAATCATGGCATTAGCCATCTTCTTCATACCTGCATCTGCATTATTATCAAGCAGATCCGACCGACTGTTAATAGACTTCAATATCTTCCTACCGATAAAGGTATCCTTAATGTCTCCTAGTGTAGATGAAGTATCATATACAGGTTTAACTTTTGGATCAAAACAAGGTGGATTACGTCCAAGCAATCTGGTAAACTGCTCATCCGATACGGTAAATGGTGTTTTCGGCTTAACATACTCTGTAAGGAATTCCATATCATTCCCAAGAAGTTCCTCTTTGCTATCCCCAATAACATCAACCGATGCTTCCAAGGATAAATCTCTACTGGATTTACCAACACTGATATTATATCTTCCGCCTTCCAAGCAAAATGCTTTTTCCTTTACGTTATAATATTTAAAACTCTCTTTAGAGAGCTTAAGTGTTATTGTTTTCTTCTCCCCTTGATTTAATGCTATTTTTGCAAATCCCTTTAATTCCTTAGGAGCACGGAATATTGCACTTTCCGGTTTTGAAACATAGAGCTGTACAACCTCTAGTCCAAAGTAATCTCCTGTGTTTTCCACATCTACCGTAACAGTAAATTCATTTTCTCCTGTATTCTCTACCGTAAGGTTGCTGTAATCAAATGTTGTATATGATAAGCCGTATCCGAATGGATAATTTATTTCTGCTCCGACGACGTCATAATATCTATAACCTATATAGATACTTTCGCGATATTCAACAGATTTAAGATTACCTGGGAAGTATTTATAGGATGAACATGACTCTAATGAAATAGGCCATGTCTCCGCAAGCTTTCCACTAGGATTCTCATTACCCCATAGCAAATTAACGGTTGCAGATCCTCCGCCCTGTCCCGAAAGGTATGACAATAAAATTGCTTCCACATCATCCTTCCATGGGAGCTCTATCGGACTTCCGCATTGCAAAACAATCACGATATTTTTATTAACTTTAATGACCTCAGCAATAAGTTCTAGATGCTCCTTTGGCATCTTAAGCGAATCACGATCAAAACCCTCACTCTCATACTCATCGGGAAGACCTGTAAAAATAACTACTTTTTCAGAGGTCTTGGCAAGTTCTACCGCTTCTTTCAGCTTATCACCTGTTTTATCTTTACCCTCAAGCAGATATCCGTCTGCATAGGCTACTTTATACCCTGCTTTAACCGCTTCATCATAGGCATTCTCAAGGAATGACGGTTTAATCTTACTGCTTCCCGCCCCCTGATAACGGGGTTTCTTAGCCATCTCTCCGATAAAGGCGACCTGGTCCTCCTGCTTAAGAGGAAGAATACCGTTGTTCTTAAGAAGAACCATAGACAAACTAGCAACCTTACGTGCCAGTTTGTGATCATCTTCCTCCGTTCTTGTGGAAGGTTTCTTTATCTGCTGAGCCTTTAAACACATTTCAACATTACGAATTACACACTTGTCGAGCTCTTTGATTGTCAGCTCACCTTTTTCAACGGCCTTACAGATACGTTTTGCGTTAACTAGACCGCTGTATGGCATCTCAAGATCAAGTCCGGCTTTTACTGCGCTTACTGCTCCTACTGTTGCACCCCAGTCGCTTACAACAAGGCCTTCAAATCCCCATTCATCTCTAAGTAAATCACTTAAGAGCCATTTATACTCACTTGCATAGGTTCCGTTCAGTCTGTTATAACTGCACATAACCGTCCATGGTTGTGATTTCTTTACAACTCTCTCGAATGCAGAAAGATAAATCTCTCTAAGTGCTCTTTCATCTACTACACTATCGCATACCATTCTTGCGCTTTCCTGGTTGTTTGCTGCAAAATGCTTTAACGATGTGCCTACTCCCTTGCTTTGAATCCCGTCTACAAGCGCAGATGCAACCTCTCCTGTAAGGTACGGATCTTCTGAAAAATATTCAAAGTTACGTCCACACAACGGACTTCTCTTCATGTTAATACCAGGTCCTAATATAACAGAGACATTTTCACGAATACACTTCTCACCGAGAGCCTCGCCCATCTCATGAAGAAGCTCAGGATCAAAACTGCATGCAGTAGTTACTGCAGTTGGAAAGCAGGTGGCAGGAACGCTATTATTTATTCCAAGGTGGTCTGCTTCTCCTTCCTGCTTTCTAAGTCCATGAGGACCATCCGTAATCATATAGGATTTTAATCCAAGTCTTTCATTTTCTTTGGTCTCCCAGAAATTTTTACCCGAGCAAAAACCGGCTTTTTCTTCAAGTGTCATCTTAGATACTATATCTTTTGCCTGTTCATATAATGTCATTTTATACTCCCCTTTTCATAAAAAATATAATTCGAGTTCAAATCCCATTGTCTAAATATCACGTCAATTTACCAATTGGCTTATGACACCCTTATCACAATCAGCAGTACACAAACAATTAAAATATGTATTATCGTATTCTACTGATCACTTTTATCTATCAGTTCTTAAAGTTTACATGTAATCTGAGCATCTGCTTCTTCACGAGTAATCTCTCCTGCATTATACTTAGCCATTGCTGCTACGTCCTTATCGCGCAACTTGTATCCCAAAAGAATAAATACCGCAATAAACATACCGATGGTAGGAACTATCGTATATACCGTCCAAAGTGTACCTGCAAAGCCTGCTGCCTGAATAGCACCTTCGCCCTTAACGTAACCGATAAGACCAAGGCAGAATGTTCCAAGGGCTGTTGCAACTGCTGTCATAAGTTTTACGCTAAAGGTCTGAATAGCAAAGGTGATACCGGTTGCATTGATGCCTGTCTTATAAAGGCCATACTCCGCACAATCAGGAGTAAACATGAACATTGTGATTGAGAAAATACCAAGGGGAACGCCTCGAACAAATGAAAGCACTAAAAAAGCGGTCATATTCTGGTATCCAACAAAATACATTAGAAGACCGAGTAACGCAGATGCTACCATACTACCCAAATAAAGATGGAACTTATCAATCTTCTTACAGATTGTTGGAATGAACATACCAAGAATGATTGCAGGAATCATACTTGCAAGTGACATGATAGACTGCATTGACTCAGCTCCGAGACACTCTCTTGAAAAAATGAGAGATATTGTGGACTGGATGTTGGCAGCATATCCAACAAAAAGTGCAAGATAGAAAACAAGCAAGTATTTATTGCTTCCAAGGTACTTAAACATCGCCTTGAAGCTTGTACCTTCTTCGGTTGCCTCTTTCGGTTGTATACGCTCTTTCACCTTGAAACATACAGGCAACATAGTAATTACAGCGATAAAAGAAAGAAGGATAATTGTCGGTAACCATCCACCGATTGCATTACGAAAGTACGGAACACCAATTGCAACAATGGCACTAGCCACCATGGCACATACACGCCCGATGGACATGATACTTGTTCTCTCATTTTGATTGTCCGTCATAGTTGTAACAATACCAAAAATAGGAACGTCACAAATTGTGTAAGATGTATCCCAAAGCATATATCCGATGACTGCCCAAGCAATCTTTGCCCATTCAGGGATACCTGACGGAATAGCAAACATAAAAATTGTGGCAAGAGGAATAAAAATAAGAGAAACCCTAAGCCAAGGAATAAACTTACCCTTCTTAAATCTGATACGGTCTACTATACTACCAAAGATTGGATCATTAACTGCATCCCAAACCTTAACAATCAAAAGTACAATCGAAACCGCATATGCACCTATACCAACATCTAAGAAGAAGGTTGCTAAATAGAAATAAATAAAAATATAAAAAATGTTTTGTCCAACAAAGTAAAGACCGTAGCTAGCACGTTCTCCCCCTGTTGTTATGTAGCCTTTTTTATTAGGCTTTGGTTGTTTTACTTCCCCATTCATATGATATACCTCCTTTTTATTTTACGACTACAAAGTTATTCCCCAATTTCCTTATATAGTCAATAGTGATTATATATGATTACCATTATTTATTTTATATGATATTTAAGATTTATATATATTTTTTATACAAAGTTTTTTGTGATATAATTAAATTAGAATTAGGCGTTTGCGAAACTATTGGTGTTAGTATATAAGTGTGGACACGAAAAGTTTAACACGATACAATAGTTCCAAGAAAGGTGTGTGTTAAACAATGTCCAAAAACGGTATCCGTTATTCGGAAGAATTCAAGCAACAGATAGTTG
>JAEWEO010000175.1 GCA_023389295.1 Bacillota bacterium | reverse complement strand
ACTATAATGATAAGCTTTTAGTAAAACATCCTACCGAAGACTTCTATTGTTATAAAGCCTTTGATCATCAGGATGAGGTATTTATGACCCAGGCCTGTGAAGCGTTACCTTTATTCTGGGGTATGGTTCCAAAAGAAAGAGAGGCAGATGTCGTAGAGGCGCTAAAGTATTTATTAGAGAAGAATCAAGCATTCGTTAGTGGGGAGGTAGGTCTTCCTTATATCATTCAAAGTATGAAGAAGTATGGTATGAATGATATGATTAGCGAATTCATATTGAGGGAGGAACATCCCAGCTATTACGCCTTTGTGTTAAATGGAGAAACCACACTGCCGGAATACTGGGAAGTAAATGCCAGAAGCCATAATCACGATATGTTGGGTCATATCATGGAATGGTATTATAATGGCATAGCCGGAATTTGTCCGATAGAACCAGGTTTTTCAAAAGTGCTAATCAAGCCTTATCTGCCAAAAACTATGAAGGAATTTCAATGCAATTATAAGTCCATAAATGGAAAAGTAGCGGTAAAGGTGAAGGAGTTTGAGGAGGAAGTGAAGGTTTGGCTTACAATTCCAAATGGTATTCCTTATAAATTTGATGATAGTCAATTACTAGAAAGAAACAAAAAAGTTGTGGTGGAACTTACAATTTAGATCATCATTTCATTTATCATGGACAGATAACCTTTTATCAAATATAATTATTAGATTATCGAGGAACTTAGGGGTAATAGGTTTGTGATAACATGAAACGAGTATAAAGTGAGGAAGAAATAATGGAGTATTTTAAGAATACAAGAAATCCAATTCTGCCCTTAGAACATCATACGCCGGATTGTGAGGCACATGTTATGTCCGATGGGAAGCTATATATTTATGGGAGCTACGACAGTCATCAGACCGTATACTGTAGTGATAAATATCATGTAGTATCAACACCCGATATGGAGAACTGGACGATCCATGAGGTGGCCTTTAGGGCAGATCAGGCGCATTGGTGCAAGGATCCCAATGCTCCAAAATATGCTGGAATTGATTGGTCAAAACCCACGCCGTTCTTAAAGAAAATGCTTAGTAATATGCCACCTGATTTTGAAAAGATGATGCAGGAAAAGAAAAGAGAGGACTCTCCAGAGTTCCTTCTGTTTGCTCCCGATGCCATTGAGAAAGATGGAAAATATTATTTATATTTTTGCTTAAATGACCAAAGTGAAGGAGTAGCGGTATCGGATAGACCGGAAGGTCCCTTTGGTGAGGCTAAGCAACTAATGTGCGGTGGCATTGATCCGGCAATATTTATGGATGATGATGGTCAGGCCTATTACTTTTGGGGGCAATTGTTTGGAAATGGTGCTAAGCTAATGGAAGATATGATGACCATTGATCCTAGTACCATAGTTGAGAATCTAATCACCGAGGAGGAGCATTATTTCCATGAGGGGTCTTCCATGCGAAAACGTGGTGATACCTATTATCTTGTTTATTGCAATATAGAACATGGGAAACCAACATCATTAGGTTACTCTACAAGCAAATCACCGCTTGGACCTTTTACCTATCAGGGAGTTATCATCGATAACGACGGCTGTGATCCGGCTAGTTGGAATAATCACGGTTCCATTGAAGAATTTAATGGGCAATGGTATGTATTCTACCACCGCTGTAGTAGAGGAGTAGAATATAATCGTAGACTTTGTATCGAACCCATTTATTTTAATGAGGATGGAACCATAAATGAGGTTAAGATGACTTCTCAAGGTCTTGGTAAGCCCTTTGGCCCCGAAGAAACAATTATGGCTTATCATACCTGTGGACTGACCGGAACAGCATTTTTATCTCCGCTAAATGATACGGAAGTGCTGACTTCAATTAGTGATCAGGATACAGCAACCTTTCGTTATGTAGAAAGTACGTCCCCTTTTACAGAAGCAGTACTTGAGGTAGAAGGAAAGGGCACCATTGAGCTACTATTTGATGGCAAACCGGCTGGTGTAGCTGTTGCGGAGGGTAATGGACAAACGAGCTGTAAACTAACAGCTAGTACTGGTAAGCATGAGTTAACCCTACGTTTTCTAAAGCCGGAGGATTTGAATCTGATTAGCTTAAAATTGGTTTGAAAATATGAATAAGAAGTATAGTAAATCAATTAGTTCAAATTATAATCATTGATTTGATTGTAAAGTAATAAATAAATTGATTTTAAAGCTAAGAGTGAATTTATTTTAATGTATTTACTCTTTGTAAATAATGCGATAAAATAAAAATCCGATGCCTTTTATAACATAGAGAGGTATCGGATTTTTGTGACAACAGAATCTCTAAGCAGGGATGTTATAAGAGATTGGTGAATTTTAGACTGTAATTTTCGATTAGATAAGGACAAAAGCATGAGATTAGATAAATTTTTGGCGGAAGCTTCGGTTGGCACTAGAAAAATAGTCCGTAATTATGTAATAGAAGGTAAGGTGACAGTAAATGATCTTTCGATCCTTGAACCGGCAACAGAAATTGACGAACATAGGGACGTTATAAAATATATGGGAGAGGAAGTAATTTGCACCGGTAAAATATATTATATGTTTCATAAACCGAGAGGTTGTGTCACGGCTAGAAAGGATGCAGATTGTAGAACCGTACTGGATTATTTTGAACGAATTAACACAAAGGGACTCTTTCCGGTAGGTAGGCTTGATAAGGACACAGAAGGATTGCTTCTACTGACCAACGATGGCGATTTCAACTACCAACTGATGTATCCGGATAAGCATGTCGAGAAGAAATACTTCTTCTGGGC
>JAEWEO010000156.1 GCA_023389295.1 Bacillota bacterium | reverse complement strand
GCAATGGGAAGAATATAGGTCCCCGGTGTATTACTTCCTCCCAGATTAATCGTACCTCCGATATAATCACTTTGATTGATAATCTTATTCTCCATCTCTTCAACGATTGAAAATATCTTCTTCGTATATTCGTATAGTAGTAATCCACTATCCGTTAGATAAATCTTATTTCCAACTTTATAGAATAGCTTTAAATCTGTCTGACTTTCCAATTTCTTAATCTGAATGGACAATGCCGGCTGGCTGACATGAAGAATCTCAGCTGCTTTTTTATAGCTCAAATGTCTCGCAACCGTATTAAATACTTCAAGATAATGTAAATCCATCGTTCTCCCCCTTACAATTGTTAATTAGGCGATTGCGAAACTCGTAAACTTTAGGTATTGAATACACAATAGATACTGTTCCGGAGCGGAAGTTAAGCCCGAAGGAGCGTTGGAGCGGAGGAATATGTATCTATTGTGTATTCAATTGCAAAATCTATATAGTTTCGCAATCTTCTGATTGTTAATATTAAGATTTGAAAGTGATTGTGGAAAATGAAAAACCGGAACTACCAAATGGCTTTTTAGACCTTAATCACATTAGTTAATATTTGTAAATTATATATTTTTGCTTATCACCCTCATTAGTTTTATGTATTCGCTTTTTTAGCCTATGTCAGGTATCATGGATATTAAGTTAAAGTTTCATTATTCTATGGAGGTGATATCAATGTCAGATGCAATTTTAATACCATTACAAGTTTTTGGCCTAGGTTTTGTTATTTCCATGTGTATCGCCGGGTTAGTAAAGTTTCTATTAGAAGCTATTAAACACTTTACCCGTAATACTGCGAAAACACAAGAATAATTTCAAATATTAAGTATACTAGTTAGGAAGGACAGGTGATTATTATTAATATTCTAGATTTTTTTCAGGGTATTGGAACAATGTTCGTGCAAGACCCTCTTGTAGTATTGTTTCGTATTATACTAATAGCTCTTGGTATCTTATTGGTGTATCTGGGCGCTAAGGGTGCATTAGAACCTTTAATTATGATTCCTATGGGATTTGGTATGTCTGCAGTTAATGCAGGTGTGCTATTCATGACGGCAACCGAGATAGGTAACCTCTTTATTGATCCCATGGTAACTGAAACAGATTCCTTAATGAATATCTTGCAGATTGATTTCCTTCAACCAATTTACACCTTTATGTTCAGCAATGGTCTTATTGCCTGCTTGGTATTTATGGGTATTGGTGTTATCTGTGATATTGGAATGGTACTTGCACATCCATTTATCGGTATGTTCATTGCCATGTGTGCGGAGCTTGGAACCGTTGCCACCTTCCCAATTGCAAGACTATTAGGATTATCCAATGGTGAAGCTGCAGCCGTATCCATCATAGGCGGTGCCGATGGCCCCATGGTATTATTTACCTCATTGACCCTTGCGAAGGACTTATTTGTTCCGATTACGATTGTAGCATATCTTTACTTAAGTCTAACCTATGGTGGTTACCCCTACTTAATAAGATTAATGATCCCAAAAGATCTTCGTGGTAAAGTGATTATTCAGAAAAATAAGAAGGTGGATCGCATAACCTCAAAAGAAAAATTAATCTTCGCAGTCGTAGCCAATGTAGTTCTTTGTCTTCTGTTCCCTGTTGCTGCTCCGTTATTTTTAAGTTTCTTCCTCGGAATAGCTATTCGTGAGTCCGGACTAGATAAATATGCAAAGCTCATTGAGGAAGTTTTCCTTTACGCAGCTACTTTTTTCTTAGGACTGATGTTGGGTGTACTTTGTGATGCCCAGACAATATTAAATCCTAAAATCTTACTACTCTTACTGTTAGGTATGTTAGCTCTACTATTATCGGGTATCGGCGGTATTATTGGCGGTTATTTAGTGTATTTCTTTACCAAAGGTAACTTTAATCCGGTAGTAGGTATCGCAGGCATATCCTGTGTTCCAACTACTGCAAAGGTAGCACAAAAGGAAGTAACAAAGATTAATAAAATGAGCTTTGTCATGGAATATGCTCTTAGTGCAAATATCTGTGGTGTTATCACAACTGCTATTCTAACAGGTATTTACATAACTTTGATAAAATAGCTCTCTATTAGGTTTATCACAATCCTACACCTAATGTTAGCTTCTTAACCGGGAGTATTATGAAACATTCGTTTTCATAATACTCCCTTTTTATTGATTCATAAAATGTATGCGAGGCTGACATTTTTGAATTTACTGCAAAGCAAAATGAGCATTTATAGGTTTTAATACTTACTAGGATTAGGATCCCCCTATCCTAGCAAGCACCTTCTTTGAAACCTTTTACAGGGCAGGAACGCTTTAACATTACAGAGTCTTTCTACCAGTACTGCCAACAATCGTACATAGAATTAGTGCATAACACTAGTGTAGAATGCATTATAGAACATCGAAATTGTTATTTTCAACAGCTTAAGGAGGTTCTTATGAAACGATTATCAAAGATACTGGCAATTACTGCTTGTATGCTTCTAACACTTCCAACGACAGTTGCAAAGGCTGCTGACTATACCGTTGTAAAAAATGACTCCCTTTATAAAATAGGACAGTTATTTGATGTCTCTATTAACACGATCAAATCTGATAATGCGTTAAATACTAATACTATTTATCCGGGACAAGTCTTAACGGTACCAGCCAAAGATTATACTGTTAAAAGTGGTGACACACTATATAAGATTGCAAAGAGATACGGGATATCCCTTTCCTCCCTGCGTAAAGCAAATAACAAATGGGATGACTACATTATCGTAGGTCAGAAATTAATTATTCCTGGCGCAACAAAAGAAGAAAGTACTAGTAATAGCGCAGTCGTCTCCTATTCAGAAAAAGAAGTTGACTTATTAGCAAGACTCATCGAAGCGGAAGCAGGTGGTGAATCTTATCAGGCAAAAGTTGCAGTCGGTGGTGTAGTTGTTAACCGTGTGCAAAGTTCTGATTGGCCTTCCACGATAACAGGCGTTATCAATCAAAAGATCGGAGTATATTATCAATTTACTCCAGTACAAAATGGTATGATAAACAAAGCCGCTTCTAGTGATTCAATCAAAGCTGCTAAGGCTGCTCTTGATGGTAGCGATCCAAGTAATGGTGCAATCTTCTACTACGATAACAGTTCCACCAATGAGTGGATTAGAAGTAAACCTATTACCGCGACCATTGGTGCATTAATATTTTGTAAATAAATATCTATGATGCACGTAACTAAGTTTATTCGTTTACTCATAGATCAAAAATAGAAAAATACAATTCATATGTTCTAAAGGAAGAAGCTGACGCTTAAGTAGTCAGCTTCTTCCTTTCTGTTATTCATAGTATTACTTCATTACGATATTACTTTAGATACTACTTTTAAAAACACATCATAGCAGTCTTTTGTTAATAGCGGTAGGACAAACTTTCTATTCATAAAGAATGTGCCACAGCTTTACAATACAAGATGTGGCACATTTTATGTAAGTTATCTTAATCTTTGCAAATCCTAAACCTTAAAGGTATCTACTGCCTTCACCAGTTGCTCTGAACTGTCATTTAAGGTACCAGCTGATTTATTTAAGGATTCTACGGTTTGTAACTGATCGTAAGCAGTCTGGTTAACTGTATTGGAGGAAGCAGCGATTTCTTCTAATACTGCAGAGATATTCTCAATCGCTCCAAGTGTACTTACTCTTGCTTGTTCGATATTATCAACATTCACAAGAATATCATTTAAGTTGATTACCAACTGCTCAACGTTTTGATTAATTCTTTGATAGGAGTTCGTAGTATTTTCAACTGCGTTTTCTTGTAGTTGCATTACATTTTCCGTCCTCTTAGCAGTTGTTACTACCTTCTTTGTATCATCTTGAATGTTCTTAATAATTTTCTGAATCTCATTTACGGAATCTCTGGATTGCTCAGACAACTTACGAATCTCATCGGCAACGACTGCAAAGCCTTTACCATATTCACCAGCCCTTGCTGCCTCGATAGAAGCATTCAAAGAAAGTAAATTTGTCTGGTTTGCTATCTCATTAATTACATTAACGATCTTACTAATGGAATTGGATTGTTCTGCAAGACTCTCGATGTCATGAATAACTTCTGCTGTAATCTCCATTGTTACCTTCGTCTGTTTATTCAATTCCTGAGTAACAACAGTTCCATCGCTAATACTTTGCTTTGTATCCTGTGTCAGCTTACTAATCTCCTTGGTGTTATCACTAACCACTTCAATCTTGCTGGACAGATTATCCATCTGTTGTAAGCATTCTTCTGCATCCTTAGCCTGTTGATTAACCCCCTGCTCAATCTCATTCATTGCACTAGAGATATCTTCCGATGCTTTTAAAAATTCCTGTGAATTTCGTGCAACATTATTGGAGGATGAGGATACTTCCGTACTCAACTCCTTTACTTTATGAATTAAGCCCTTCATATTTGCAAAGGTATTCTGGATTTCTTCATTTAGAATATGGAATTCATCCTTGCGTTTCGTACTAAAAGTGATAGTTAAATCGCCCTTCGCCGCTTTTCTAAGGCCGGCGATAATCTCGCGAATGGCTTTATCAATACCTGTTGAAATAATAACTGCTGTTAATACAGCAATAATACAAGCTACAAGTACGATAACAACAGTAACCTCTTTGATGGAATCCGCCTGACTCAAAATAATATCCTTTGGTATTAATACACATACCATTCCGACGCTGTTGGCTATCTTTGAGTAAATGAAGAGATTTTGCTTGCCATTTACGTCTACATAATGAGCTCCACTTGTCTCTTTGCCGTTTACCGCATCTTGATAAAACTTTTTATCTGTAAATGTTGTAGCCTCAGCTTCCCCTTCTTTTCCGGAAATATGTTCTACGCCGTCTTTGGTAACCAGCCCTACCGTACCAATCTCATCTAGTTCCAAACCTTTTAATATATTCATTACTGTCTTTTTATCTATATCAACTACAATAATTCCATTTGCTCCAGAGTAGTTACGAATTAAACGGATCGCATAATCACTTCCCAGCTTCTCATCCAGATAACCATCTTTTCCAACCCATAGGAAACTACTTTGGTTTTCTTTTATGTATTGACCATTCGCTGTTTCAAAGAAACCTGCACATATTCCATCTTCTTTCAAATTTGTTGTTGTAACAGTTTTTACTTTATCAGATATGATGGAAATATCTGAAATAAAATCATCAATTGTTTCTTTTGCAAGTATAGAACTGCTTATGGTCTTATAATCATTATGTTGTAAGAAATCATTTTCATAAATTCCAATCAAGTATTTTTTAACTGCACTATCGGTCAGATATTGAGTAGATGCATCAGAAGCAGATTCAATACCAAATTCAATGAATTGTCCCGACATATTGATTGCCTGAGTTGTTGAACTTTCATAGCTTGAACGAATTCCCTCTGCAGCTTTTTGAAAGGACACTATACCCAGTAGGATGATAAATGCAATTGGAATTAAGAAAGAAAGAATTAATTTAATCCGAATCGTTGTCAAACTACTTGTTAACCGGGTAAAATATTTCCCCTCGAGAAGTTTCTTAATACTACTTGGAATACTTTTCCCCTTTTGTAATTCCGCTTTTGCCCCATTTTTCTTCATAGCAGCTTCTCCTTATCAAATGTTTTTCAAACAAGGGGTTATCTTTTGCAACAGAAATAAACCCTCTGTATATTCTATTGGAGTTATTCGTTGTGGAAAATATGAGATATACTAGAAAAAGGTCGATAAGAAATATTTCCTCTATGCCTCATCTTGTGTTGTCATGTCTCATCCTATGCTGTCATGTCTCATCCTATGCTGTCATGCCTCATCTTGCGCTGTCATGCCTCATCTTGTGCTGTCATACTTCATCTTGTGCTGTCATTCCTCATCTTGCGCTGTCATACCTCATTAGCCTCAAATAGATACATAGCTTTACCAAAAATGCGCCTGCATAATAACAAAAGCTATCTAATACTATAATAGAATGTAGATAGCTTTTTGTCAATAACTTCCTGTCTAAATATTCCCATAACAGACATAAAACATTAAAAAAAGACATTATTCTTACCATTTTTATATGATATTCGACATATATTTACATATTTATAGAAGGATGGTTTCTTATCCTTCTATGTATTTTTTCATCATTTTATGATGCTCGCGAACCTGTTCTACACTATCTACATCCCAATCCGGTATATCATGATAATGTCTCTGTCCTTCATACTCCGTATTGATATAACCCTTCCATCCGTTTTCCTTCAGTATCGTATCTTCTTTTATAGGCGCACTTATTCTTTTACACCACCAAGAGCAATACCTTTAATAAAATATTTCTGGAAGAAAGGATATAATACCATGATTGGCAAAACTCCGATAACAGCCATGGCCATACGAATGCCTGTACCCGGTAAATCTCCCGTACCTACGTTGGCTGAGGAGCTTAAGGAAGCTAGCGCATTGATGTTATTCATAATACTGTTAAGTAAATTCTGCAAACTATAGAGACTTGTATCATTAATATAATAAAGACCATTGGTCCAATCATTCCAATAACCAAGTCCAACCATAAGACCAATGCTAGCAAGGATCGGTAAGGATAAGGGTAATACAATTTTGCGATAGATATAGAACTCTCCTGCGCCATCAATTTTTGCTGCTTCAATTAAAGCCGGATGTATATTGGTTGCAAAACTATTTTTAAATAACATAATATAGAAACCATTGAACACCAGATTAGGAAAGATTAAAGCCCATATGGTATTTTTTATATGGAAGATTTGTGTCCACATAATATAGGACGGTACAATACCACCGTTAAATAGCATGGTTAAAAACACAACAAAGGTTAAAACGTTCTTCCTTGGATAATCCTTTCTTGATAACGGATAAGCAAGCATCGGGCCAATCATAAGGCTTAACACGGTTCCGAATACTGTAATAAAGAAGGTGATACTATAGGATTTAAAGATCTTTGCACTATTTGTAATAAATAAATATTCATAAGCATAAGCACTAAAATTGCTTGTTATAAATCGATATCCATCCGCCAATAATGACTTTTCATCCGTCAAAGAGGAGGATAACAATAGTAAAAATGGAAGTATCGCAAGTAATGCAAAAATAGTCAGTACTACGATGATCACGCATTGAAATATCTTTTCACTTGTTCCCTTTACACCAGTTTCCATTTCTAATTCCTCCTTCTAGAATAAAGCATTCTCTTTATCAATCTTACGCACAATCAAGTTAAACACCAATACGATGATAAAGCCGACCACGGATTGATAAGCACTTGCTGCTGATGCCATAGAGATATTATTCGTCTGCATTAAGCTTCGATAAACGTAGGTATCAATTGTCTGTGTTACAGCATACAAAGAACCGGAATCCATAGGCACCTGATAGAACAAGCCGAAATCAGAATAGAATATTCTACCTACCTGAATAAGAACCAAAGTAATAATTGTAGGCTTTAAGAGAGGCAGGGTAATGCTTCTAATCTGTCTCCATCTACCACATCCATCCACATAGGAAGCCTCGTAAAGACTCTTATCAATTCCTACAATAGAAGATAGGAATATGATGGAACTGTAACCCAGTCCCTTCCATGCATTAACAAAAATGAGGATTAATGGCCAGTAGGCTTTTGTTGCATAGAAGTTTATGCTATTTTCATCACCAAGAATAGTATTGTTAATCCATCCGGATTCGTTACTTAAAAATCCAAATACAATGTATGCAACAATAATCATAGAAATTAGCTGGGGAAGTAATATGGTAGTTTGAAATAATTTCTGCAATTTCTTAGATAAAAGTTCACTAAGTGCAATACCCACAATAATACCTAAGACATTTCCAACAATAATGAACGCCAAATTGTACAGTATCGTATTACGGGTTATAATAAAAGCATCATTGGTGGTAAATAAGTATTTAAAGTTATCAAGTCCCACCCAGGGGCTCTCCCATAGACCTACGCTGAAATTAATCTTCTTAAAGGCTAAAAAGATACCAATCATAGGTAGGTAGTTATTTATGATAATATAGAACAAACCGGGCAATACCATAAAATCCAGAGCAGTAACTAATTTGGCTTTGTATAAGATAGCAAAGCCTTTCACTACTACTAAAATTCCTACCACCATCATGACAATGGATCCGTAAGACACCCCTACCTTTTTTGCTTCTGCTAGAATATTTCCTACTTGAGTAGCAAATATTACATTTATAATAATATGGGCTGCTCCTAATAATAAAACACTAAGTCCGCTCCATTTAACTTTCAATTTTGGAAACAGTACTGCAACAACCAACATCAGAATGGCCAAAACCAGTCCAATCCCTAAAATTACGGAGGGTTCTACGATTACCTTCCCCTTCATAATTGTTTTTCCCATTAAAAACTCAAAACCGGAAATAGTATATTTTACTTTCTTATATGTATAGGTTGCAAAAGGAGTTATATAGCACAAAACAGATATGATTGCTAATACAATTAAATCCCACTGTATTTTTCCTTTTGTATTGATATATAATGCCTTATCCTTCTTCAAGTTCCAAACTCCTTTCACATTGTAATAATATTTAGTTAATTGCGAAACATGTGTTGCATTATTGAATATTTTATCTTTTCTTTCTTATGTTTTAAGCATTATGGCATATCCAAGCAGAAGGATATGCCATAATTTGAGAACAAAAAACGAACACTTAATTTTTTGTCTTAGGTAAAAATAAATTAATGATTAGCTAACCATGCGTCTAACTGTGTCTGATAGGATTCAACAACCTTATCAACACCGGCCGCTTGAAGTCTTGCTAAGAATTCATCATAGGTCGCTGAATCTAAGGTACCTGTCTCTAATCCGGCTTTGTACTCACCGATTACGTTTGCGATTGCGGTTAATTCATTTGCAACGGTAGAAGTATCACAGCTAAAGCCTAAGTAAGATGATGCGCCGCCTGCATTCATCTCTGCCATTGCTTGATCTCTTAGATCTGCAGGTGAACCTTCCCAAGGATATACTAAGAACTGATTACCATATAAGAAATCTGCTGTATGGTATGAAACTGTACTTGCATCAACACCTTCAGGATACTTTGCAACGCCGTCAACCACTTCAAAGTCTCTGCCTTCTACACCCCAAGCAAGTAAGTTAGCAATATCTTTATCTGTATACATTAAGTTAAGGAATTTTACAGCTGCTTCCTGCTCTTTTGCACTTACAGGTACCGCCCAGGTAAATTTCGTAGTACTACCGGTAGTTACTGGATTTGTAACAAGTTTTTTAGCAACAAGATCATAACCTGTACTAGCTTTATGCGCTGCTTCAACACCAAGTTCACTATTGATTACGGTGGAGAAGGTTACATTAGCCTTGATTAAGTTGTCACCCATCTCTTCTGTTGTTGCACTATCCTTGTATACATAGCCTTTTTCATACCAGCTACGTACTCTATCAAGCATTGCTTTATACTTCTCAGAAGCGAAATAGTTAAATACTTTACCGTTACCATCAACAGCTATGATCTTATAGGTATCGCCAAGGTTATCATATACGCTTGAATCAGCTAAGGTTTCTGTATCAAGCCAAGCATTTTGTAAAGTGATAACAGTACCATCGCCGTCGTTACCGGAAACACCTGCGATATCATTCTGTGAGGTTACTACTTTTAAAATATTCTCATAGTCTGTCCAAGTAGCCATGTTATTTGCAGCATCTAACTGTCCTGAGCTTTCTAACAGGTCTTTTCTCATGATAATGTATGCACTAGAGGTAAGATTACGATATGTAGTTACTGCATAGATATTACCATTTACGGTTGTACCCTTGATATAATCGCCAACGGTAGCTAAAGTCTCCGGTGCATATTTTGGTAATAAATCATTTAAAGGTACTAATTGGTTCTGAGCCACCATGGAACTAAAACCAGCTGTTTGGATAGGAGTTGTTAAACAAAGATCTATTTGCTCATTACCAGTAATCGCTAAGCTTAACTGTTCTGCATAGGATCCAGCTTCAACATAATTTAAAGTTACATGAGTATTAATTTTTTCCTCTGTTATTGCATTGATTTGTTCTTCTACTTCTTTATAACCTTCTCCTATGGGACCTAAGGACATAATCATTACATTGATTTCAGCCATATCCTCTTCTTCAACGTCCTCAGAATCCTCTGCATCCGGTGTATCTGTATCTGTATCCGATGATACATCGCTACCGGTATCAGTAGTACTCTCAGAGTTTCCACATGCGGCCAACATGGTTACCGCCATTGCTAAAACTAACAGTAGTGCCAAAAGACTTTTGATCTTTTTCATTAATAAATCCTCCTCTTAATTTTGTAACTTTATTATATCTGTCCGCCTCCCTGAATACATCATCTTCTATAATCTATTTCACCATTTCTCCTATATATTTTTTCTTATTTAATCCATGTTGCCATTAGGTTGCACAAAAATATTAATATTTTCGTTGTAAAATTAATATTTTTCACTTATACTTATGATAACTTAGTTAGTACACTCTAGTCAATAATAATTAATGAGGTGTGAGATGTCTAATATTACTATAAATGAAGAGTATTGTAAAGCAATTATATATAAATTAACAACAAGTAATTCCACCTATGTCACAACCGGTTATACATTTTTTTGCATGCTTAATGGAAGCACTACTCTGTCAATCAATAGCGATACTTATCAACTTTCTGAGAAGGATGTGTTACTAATTCAGCCAAAGACTTGTTATAATTTAAGTAGTGAAACCTCTGCTTTAATTTTAGAATTGAGTTTTGATTACTCTTTTTTTACGGAGGCTTTTCCAAACAATGGCCAACGAATTTACTGCAACTCTATATTAGACCTTTCCCATGACTACATTAAATTAAGAACTTATATTGCTCAAGTTGCCCTGGTACATTTTAGCGATTTATATGAAAATCGTTTCTTATTATTATCCAATGTTTATCATTTATTTCATTATATTAAAAGCGAATTTATGATATCAGAACCAACTGCTATCCTAAGTAAGCAGGAAATGAAACTTAAGAAGATTACAGATTATCTTAGAAATAACTATAGTAAGCCCCTGTCGCTTCAAGATCTTGCTGATGTTATGGATTTCACTCCTCAATATTTGGTGACCTTTATGAAGCAAAATCTAAAACAGACCTTTTATGAATATTTAAATCATATCCGGTTAAAAGCTGCCATGGAACAGCTAGAGTATACGAAAAACCCCATATCTAACATAGCCTTTACCTGTGGTTTTCCAAACCTCTCCGCCTTCCAAAAAACCTTTGTTACTTATTACAAAATGGATCCGGAATTATTTCGAGAGCAAAATTTTAATAAGCCATTATTCTCCGATGAGAAACAGCTGATTACCGAACCTTCTCTGGCAAAGGACTTAATCACAAACAATATAAGAATAACAAACTATAGTAATTCCATTATTGAGTATGTAGAAAGAGAAGAAGTTAAGGTTATAGCCTCCAAAAGCAAGTCCTTCACTCCCACCTGGAAGGAGCTGATTAACCTTGGTAACTCCACTAATTTTGGAAAGCCTTCGTTTCGTACCCACCTAATGGAGCTTCAATCCGAGCTAAATTTCAAATACGGTAGAGTCCAAGGCATCCTAGAACTAATTGATGTTTATACCTCTGAAGATACAACTACCTACTTGCTAATCAAAGTATTTCGTATCATCGATTTCTTACGCTCCATACATATGTATCCACTTATTGAGCTGGGCAACAAGCCTTATTCCATCTATAAGGAAAATCTCTATTCGGATGAATTAGCAAACAAAGAAACTTCCTCCGATTATAATTTGCGTATTCTTCAGCTTTTGCCGGTTTTACTTAATAATTGTATCAACCGATATGGCTTTCAGGAGGTTTCTTTATGGAAATTCGAGTTATCTATGGAATATAACACTCTAATGACCGTTGTTGAGCCACCTTCCCTTTATGTGGATCGTTTTCAGTTTATTTATGAAATGATAAAGAGTTATCTCCCCTTGGCAAAGATTGGAGGTCCGGGCTTTAATACTTTTATCCACCTCTCGAGTCTGGAAGGGATTATTAAGGAAATGATAAGAAGACATCTCACTCCCGATTTTATTTCCTATTATATGTATCCTTATATCCATCCAGAGGGGAAAAACCTTACGGAGACGGGCGAATTGATTGTGTTGTTATCAAAGGATAAAGATATCTATAAAAAATATACGGATCAGATTACACAGCTAATTAAAAAGTATTTTGACAGTAAGCCTGAACTTTATGTAACAGAATATAGTTCTTATGTTTCCTCTCATAATTACATCAATGACTCGACCTTTCAGGCTGCCTTTATTATTAAAACAACCCTAGACAACTTCGGTTCTCTAAATGCTCTGGGCTATTGGCTGCTTTCCGATATTTCTATTGAATACGAGGATGTCGCTGACATCCTATTTGGTGGTAATGGTTTACTAACCCGAGACGGAATTAAGAAGCCCAGTTATTATGCTTTTTACTTTTTAAAAAGCCTTGGTACCTCAATCATAGAAAAAGGCGATAACTACATTATTACTACAACCTCCAACCGCAATTTTCAGATATTGGCTTATCATTATAGCTATTTTAATAACAAGTATTGTGAAAATCAGAAGGAACTTGAGTTACTACGTTACCCCTCCTCCGCCTTTGAAGCCTTGCCTCCTCTTGAACTAACAATTTCATTATCAGAAATTCCCTTTGGAACCTATGTTGTTCGTCAGCATACCCTAGATCAGGATCATGGAAATATACTCTTTGAATGGTTGCGCATGGATACTCCAAGGTATCTAAATCCACAGGAGATTAATTATCTAAAGCACATAAGCGTACCGGAGATTAAGATCTTTAAAAAAGAGGTAACAGACTCCTTAGAGGTTAGTTGTCATTTAAATATTAATGATGTTGTCCTTTTTGAAATAGATTTATTTCTTTAGAATATACATAGCACCGCTTTGAGCGGAGATTGGAGGTTTTATGTACCTATTTTCACATATAGCCACTTCCCTAGATGTTACCTTTCCATCCATTAAAAAGTATAGTACTTTCAAATCAGACACTTACCATTTTTGCTTGATTTTAAATGGGACTACTTCTATTGAAGATAATGGTATAAAGTATATCTTAGAAAAAGATGATATTATATTATTATATCCAAACACCACCTATAAGTTAGATTATGTTTCAGATAATACTCTTCTAGATCTTAGCTTACCTACAAATTTTTTTGAACGCTTAATCAAACCGGGATATAAAGTTGTCTGTAATTCAGCGATTGGAAAACGTAGTGATTATATAAATTTAAGAAGTATCCTGACTGATATCATTGTTGCCTATCAAAGTGAAAACAATCAACTGAAAATGTGTTCTTTACTCTACGCTTTAGGTGACTGTATGAATGAGACCTTCTTGGTAAGTGCTACAGAGGGTACAAGTAGTACAATTGATCAGCATTATGCAGAGCGTGT
The DNA here is from genome assembly GCA_023389295.1 of Bacillota bacterium. Lineage (GTDB taxonomy): Bacteria > Bacillota > Clostridia > Lachnospirales > Lachnospiraceae > Mobilitalea. The sequence goes on along the minus strand of JAEWEO010000156.1, from coordinate 1,919 downwards.
TGCTAAAATTTCAAATTACTTAAATACAAACTACCCTCTGTCCATCAATCAACAGATGTTAGCTGATTATATGTATCTTACTCCCCAATATCTTTCAAAATTTATCAAACAAAACTTTGGTTTAACTTTTAGTAAGTATTTAAATCAAATCCGGATGCAACATGCCTTGGAGGAGCTAGAAAATACCAATCATTCCGTAACCTACGTTGCCTTCAACAACGGTTTTGCCAGTACAACCACCTTCAATAAGCTATTCAAAGAAATGTTTAATACTACTCCCACCGCTTATCGTCAAAAGATTCAGGAGGAGACTACGCGCCATGAATATCAAAGTTTGTCCTCTCTTAGTAAGTTTGATGAACATAGAGGATATGACCCTGTTACCAATAACGGATCTACTTCAAAAGCACCTGCTCATCGTATTTGTATTGATACTTTGCATAAGGATACCATGCGATTTCCATGGTTAGAAATCTTAAATGTGGGGCTAGCAAAAAATATGTTATCCCATAATTTTCACGAAGCATTTTTGGATTGTCTGAAGCAATTTCATTTTCGATACGCTCGTTTTCAGAATATTTTTTCTGAAAAAGTTCTATTCCCAATCCAGAACACGCAGGTTTACGATTTTACCAATTACGATGCCATCATGGATTTTTTCTACTCCCATAAGGTATATCCTTTCATAGAATTAGGTAATAAGCCGGAAAAAATAGCATTCAACTTAGAAAAAGCAGGGTTAAGCCATAAGTATAATCGGTTAGAGGACGATTCAAATTATAGAGAGGCCGCACTGGAAGCGATTCTAAAACACAGCATCAACCGCTATGGTCTAGATTATGTGTCAAAGTGGAAGTTTGAGTTGTGGATTCATCAGGATGAGTTTCTAAACTTGGCTGAGACACCGGAGCAATACGTGAAACAATACCGGGCCTACTCTTCTATTATCCATAAGTATCTACCAGATACCCATATTGGCGGGCCGGGATTTAATGCCAGCGGAAATATTGAGAATTTTATAAGCGTCCTCTACGCTCTTATGAAAAATAATATTACACCGGGGTTTATCTCCATATACTTATATTCCTATGAGCCAAATCCATATGAGAAGGATACTGATCAGACAAATATGATACCCTTTCGCATTATATCCACGGATCCTCAGCGATTAAAAAAGGTCTTTTCCCATATTAAGGGTTTAATCAGACAGATAATGAGTCTTCCGCTTCCCATCTATGTAACGGAATTCAACTCAAATCTTTCGACCGATACCTTTATTGCTAATTCCACCTTCCAAGCTGCTTTTATTACTAAAAATGCATTGGAATTATCCGAAGCGGATGGACTTGGCTATTGGCTTTTTACGGATATTTCAAATGAATATCTGGATTCAAAGTTAAATAATGTAGCTGGTATAGGACTATTTGATAATTACGGAATTAAGAAACCCTCTTTCTACGCTTATGAGTTTTTAACAAAACTCGGTAGCAACCTGATTAGTAGCGGTTCCAATTATATTATGACTTCCTCTAATGACAACAAGTTTCAGATTTTAGCTTATCACTATGTTCATTACAATAAGTATTTTTGCATTAACTGTCGGGAAAAAATCGGATTTCAAAACACTTATAGTGTCTTTGAAGATGCTGAAGCTTTGAAACTTGATTTTGAGATGAGTAATCTACCTGCTGGACGTTATAAGGTTAGAAAACATATCTTAAATCGGCAGAATGGTAGTTTCTTAGATGAATTTCTTAGAATTTTACAATATGGTAATTCCACTCCACAGGAGCTATTATATATGATGCATAATCTTCAAAATTCGGAAGTGGATTATTATAAAGGTATTTGCGTCCCTAAACAGGAAATCTTCTATATTAATAGTGACCACAATATGACCTTATCCGTTTCACTAGAGC
>JAEWEO010000111.1 GCA_023389295.1 Bacillota bacterium | reverse complement strand
TCAGCGCGCAAGAAACCAGTTGAAACTTAAATTAAAGGAGGAATTTGATTATGAATAAAGATCATTTACACTCTGCAATGGAAAAAATCAATGCCAGTACTGAATTTAAGAATAGAGTGAAAAACAGATTAGAACAAAACACAGGAAGAAAACAGGGTACTAATGCTCGAAGGCTTGTACCTGTTATGGCTCTTATCATTGCAGTAATAGCCTTTGGTAGCTGGTATTTGCCCACACGCTTTCATAATCTAAATTTAGATAACAATTCCAGTGAGTTTAAGATTGAAGGTAAAATAAATGGGGAGGCAGATTATATTTCCGCCGTTTATCTATCTGGTTATGTATATAGCCCGTCATCATGGATTTCCTATCAAAGAGACGGTGTTGAGGATGCAGAGAACTTTGAGATAGGTGGTAAGATCGGTGAAGTTACTCTTGATCTAAAAGGATTAAAATATACCGGAACCCCACCGGATTTTTCTAGCACTCATGATGTTGGAACACAAATTTATGAGATTAAGAATGTAAAACCGGAGAGAGCTGTAATCGTAAGATTAAGTTACGGGGACATTGTGTTCTACCGAAGTTATAAGGCCATATATGATGAAAGCATTCCGCTTGATTTGAGTATGTCTGAAGTTATGCAGATGATGACGGAGAATATTACAGTTAGTTCGGTTGAGTTAAGAAGTGAGCAGGATGGTTCCTGGATGAGAACGTCAGAGAAGAAAGAACTAATTGATTTGATTAATCAGGAATTACCGGGACAAAGCTTGCTTACACGTCTGGAGCTTGACAAAGAGTTAGATAGTTATCGTGTACCCATTAATTTGATGTTTGAAGATGGTGCAGCTTTGCATATGCAGTTTTATCCCGAGCAGCACATTGCATCTGTTTTTGGTGGATATATAAAGATATCAGAGGAATTAGCGAAGGAAATCTTAAGCCTGAATAATGAAGGTGATATGTATGATAAAATTACTGATGTGATTACAGAGGATCTAAATACTTCACCCTATCTTTATTTTAAGGATCTTGTAAAGGACAAAGAAGTGATATGTAGTGAGCCTGCTTGGACGGGAGGAGCATGGGATAGTCTTTTAAGTTATTTCCGAGTGAAAGAGGTAGAACAGCCAAGTGACATGCAATCAGTTATGATCATGAAGGTGGGCAACTCAGATACGGATTTTATAGAGACGCTCTCTTATGAAGATGAGAATAAGCATATCATCCTACAAATAAATGGTGAGTATTATGAGACGGTAAAAGGTTATTTGAGCTATAAGCAACTATCTCAATATCTAGAAAGTTATATTGATTGGGAAACAATAAATTAGAATAAGTAAGAAAAAAAATCTAATTTATTCCTTTTTTGGTATTGACAAAAATTTCTTTGTGTGATAGCATTGGTTAAAACTTAGAGAGGACAGCGACGTTCGAAAGATCGTCGCTGTCCTCTTTTTGTATTTCATTTGGAGGTGTGTTTATGAATACTACTATGATTATTGACACTATGTGGGTATTAGTTGCGGGAATTTTGGTTTTCTTTATGAATCTTGGATTTGCCTGTGTTGAGGCAGGTTTTGCAAGAGCAAAAAACACCGTTAATATCCTGTCAAAAAACTTTATTGTGTTTGCGGTATCATCGTTAGGCTTTATGGTACTTGGCTGGGGACTGATGTTTGGTAGCGACAATCCTTTCATTGGAACACAAAACTTATTTATTTTAGGAAACGCAGATCTTTCGGTCTACAATGACACATTAACATCGAACGTTCCATTCTGGGGTAAGTTTTTCTTCCAATTGGTTTTCTGTGGAACTGCAGCGACCATCGTTTCCGGTGCTGTTGCGGAACGAATTAAGTATATCTCATTTATTGTTTTCTCCTTTGTACTAACGCTTGTTATTTATCCCATCATAGGTCATTGGGTATGGGGTGGCGGTTGGCTTGCAAGTCTAGGCTTTATGGATTTTGCAGGAGATACCGTAGTTCACTCCGTTGGCGGTTGGGCAGCGCTTGCCGGTGCATGGATTCTTGGTCCTCGTATCGGTAAATACGGTAAGGACGGTAAAGTAAAGGCTATTCCCGGTCATAATATGTCCTTAGCTGTAATCGGTCTGTTTGTTCTTTGGCTTGGTTGGTTTGGATTCAATCCCGGATCCACAATGAGCTTTCAGAACCCCGCTGACGTAATGCATATACTCGTTACCACAAATACTGCTGCAATTGCGGCTGTATTAACCTCCACCATCACCGCTTGGATTTTCATAGGTAAGCCGGACTTAGGTATGACCATCAATGGATGTCTTGCAGGTTTGGTAGGAATTACCGGTAGCTGTGCCTATGTTACAGTTGAAGCTTCTTTATTAATTGGAGCAATTGCTGGTGTTATCGTAGTATTTGCAGTTATGTTCTTTGATCGAATTAAGATTGATGATCCAGTAGGTGCAACATCGGTTCATCTAATCTGTGGTGTTTTTGGTACACTTTGTGTTGGTTTGTTTGCAAAAGAGGGTGTTACAAGTCTATCCACTAAAAACGGTCTTTTCTACGGCGGTGGCTTCGAATTTCTCGGTGCACAGTTAATTGGTATCGTTGCTGTCGGAGCATTTGTATTTGTTTCCTCTTCCTTAGTGTGGTATGTAATTAAAAAGACGCTTGGCATTCGCGTATCCCGTGAAGAAGAAATTACTGGTCTAGATATTGGTGAACATGGAAATATTGCTTATCCGGACTTTACTTCCGTTGCTACGGTATCAGAATCGATGAACGGCATTGAAAGTTTCAAGTCCGAGGCTAGAAGTGCTATAGCCGCTACGACTACTGTATCTGAGGATACTGCAATTCCAGTTGTGCACAAAGAGCATATTGGTGCAAAGATGACAAAGGTTACGATTATCACAAATCAGGCTAAATTATCAGATCTTCAAGATTCTCTTGAAAAACTCGGTGTTACAGGACTTACCGTTACCAATGTTCTTGGTCATGGAATGCAGAAGGGTCACGAGACTTATTTCAGAGGAGCACCTGTGGATACGAGACTTCTTCCGAAGGTTAAGATCGATGTAATAATATGTAAAATTCCTACGGATACACTAGTGGAAGCAGTACGAAAAGTGCTTTATACAGGTAAGGTTGGCGACGGAAAAATCTTTATCTATGATGTGGAAGACGTAATCAAAATTCGTACCAATGAACATGGCTATGATGCATTGCAGGATGAAGAATAGGAATATCATAGAAAGAATTATTATATCGTTGATAATGTATGAGAGATAAAGGATACAAGACAAAGAAACAAAAATGGAACCATAGAAGCGTTATCGCATATATCGGAAGTAATAAAGGAGCTTGCTATTCGCTCGTTATATGAAGAATTTAAAAACTAAGGTGCTCCTAAGTAAAAAAAGAGTTCCTCTCAATGGAAAATGAGAGAAGCTCTTTTTAATGTACTTTGATAATAAAAAACGAAATATTATTTTATGATGAGCGAGGTGTTAGAATGAACGTTCCAAGATAAGCCTCAAATTTTAGAGCTGAATATGAGTATTCTTGGTGCTACATTTGCAATTATACCAGTAGAGCCAATTATTGCGAATCACAGGAATTTATTAAAGCGATTTGAGGGCATAGTGAGATAATATGGTTTTAAAAAGTTACAAATATTTTCTACTGCGAAACCTTGTAATATGAATCGATAGTGAATATAATGATAGTGTATTTAGGTGAAAAGTATAGATCAATGATAGCATGAGATGCATTTGAATGAATTTTTAAGAATAATAATGATAAACCCTAACACGTGGTGTAAATAGGCCATTATTCTATCGATGTATAGTTTGATAGAATAATGGCCTATTTAATTAATAAGGAAAAAATAGGTAAAAAAGATATGTTATATATTGACATAATAAGGTAATAAGTGTAACATAGAAGTAATAATTCAGAATTATTAAGTGTAATAATATTAATGATTTCCAACATTAAGTTTGATTTATGATTAACAATTCATGCTATAATTGTCCAAATGTTATGATAACCTTATTTTACGATAGAGGAGGTGAGTAAATGGAAATATATCAGCTTAAGTTAAGAATGTATATGCTAGAGGATGTGGAAAGTGCTTATATACTTAATAAGATCTCCAACTTATTAGATTCTGTATTGGCACAAGATCCAGAGATGCTAGAATTTCATGGTGAAAATACATATAAGTATTATTGTTTTAATATGCCCTTCCCTTTGGAAAATGATAAGATCTATCGCAAAGATCGACTTTATAGTGTAACACTTCGTATGGTAAATATTAAGTTGGCTAAGTATTTTTCAGAAAAATTACCATTCGCAAGTAGTACAACAATGAAGGGATTAGTAATAGAACAGAGAGTGATACCACAGAAGTTCCTTGAGTGCGTATACACAATAACTCCAGTACTGCTAAAAGACAATAAAGGATATTGGCGTACTCATATGTCTGTAGAGGAATATGAGAATCGAATCAAAAGCAACCTGATTAAGAAATGGAATACTTACTTTCACACTAAGATTGATGAATCATTTGAACTAATTGAGAGACTAGAGTTCTTAAATCAGAAACCTGTAGGATTTTGCGTTAAAAATCATACTTTATTAGGTGATAAGGTTTGTATTTATGTAGCGAAAAATAAAAGCGCTCAGGATTTGATGCATTTTGCACTAGCAGCTGGACTTTTAGAAGGCGGAGCTAGAGGAGCAGGATTCATTAATTATCGTTGGCTATAAGGAGGTGAGAAGATTGTTACAAGAGTGTATTGAAGTATTTGAAAAAGAACTGATGGAGAACCCAAATCTAATTTTAGATACTTACATACCTGCAGAAGGAACTTATTTGATTGTACATCAGAGCGGAGAAATATCAAGAACCGAGATTGTTATGGACAAAAAGAAGCATGATGTGAATCGAGAGCAGAAGTATTTTAATGAGATTTGTTTCTATGATTACTACAGTAAGCTAATTGAAATGAATAAACCAATGGAATCGGGCAAAATTATTCAAAGTAATAATTACTACTCCTTTGTAGTTAAAAAAGAGAATGTAGAAAATGGAAAACTCAATGCTGATGTAATAAATAATTACTACAATACATTGGCAAATCCGTTTTCCAAATATGAAAAGAAGCCGAATGCAGTTAAGCTCTATGAGATGTTTAGTGAGGATAATCCAGATATTGAGATAGACATATTAGAGAAGCATCAGCAATGGATTCAAGACCATATTTTTTGCTTAGAGGAGTATGGGGTATCTCTTGAAAAGAAAGATTATCTTAAGATATTCTTTGAAGCAGATATAGATAAGTACATAACAGAATGGAAACGGTATGTCATACCAAATATTTATAACAGTACGGATTATAATGTTACAGTTGATGATAAGATTTATGGATTACCAAATGATAACCTCGGAATGAATGCTAAAAAACCATTTCTTTCTGTGAAAACTAGGAAGTTGGCTGCTTCATATCTGCTAGACACTGACCGAGTACTTGTGCAAAAGCAGTTTTTTGATTATCTGATGAATTTTGCAGCTGTAGGAAGTTACAATGTGTTTGTTGACCTTTCTCATATGAAGATTATGGGATATGATAATACAAGCTTACCTCACGATAGTTTTTCTGGATTTTTCTTAAGGCTTTTAAAGGAGAAGAATGAAGCTGCTATCCTTCATTTTGACCAGATTCCATACTATATCTATTCACTAAAGCAGAAGTTTAGCTTTATTAATTACATGAATTATAATCATAAGAACCATGAAGATTGGAATGATGACTATAAGTCATATTTTAATCGAAATGAATTGCAAGGACTAATCAATGAGATTTTGTTTTCTAAATGCTTGCTTAATAACTATTTCACGCCTGCAGACAAACTAAGTATCAACGACGGATATTTAAAGTGGTGCATCATCAATTACCGAGATAGTATCTTCAATTGGATTTATAAAGGGATTGAAGAAGGAATTGACTCGATCTTTAAGGAACTAACACTTCATATGATCAAGGGTACGATTCAAGATGGATATAACAGCAAGGCTGTACGGCAATTGAACTTGAGATGGTCATTCATTAATTATTTTGGAGGGAAAGATAATATGGGTAATATCATTAGGGATATTCAGACAGCAATTGGAAACAAAATTAATTCCAAAGATACTTTAGAACTTGAAAATGATCAACAATACTATTTCTGTGTTGGACAGCTTATCAGTTTCTTTTTGTCAATGAATAAATCAAAGAATACGATGCAGTCATTGGCTAATCCATTTTTTAACGCAAAGAGGGATGAGATCATCAAAGAAAGGTTAATGCAACTTTACAAGAAGTATAACTATAATATTGATAGAAAGTCAAAACGTTTCAATAACATGTATACTATGGTTTTAGGCTACTTACCAGAGGGTAAGGTTAATCAAGAAATAATTATTGCAGGATTTCTTCATAGTAATTTGATTTATTATAAGGAGGATAGAAATTATGATGAATAAGAGAGTATATGGTGTGATTGGCATTTCTTCTATTATGGCAAATTGGAATGCTGATTTTTCTGGATATCCGAAAACAATCTCTACAGGTGAAACCTTTGGAAGTGACAAAGCACTAAAGTATACGATAAAAAAGATGTGGGAAAATGAAGGGGAAAGGGTACTATATATTAAATCCATGAAGTTCAACGATAAGGATGCTTTAGTTCCACGTTCCTTAAAAGAACGATATGAATACATATTTCAAGTAGATGATTTAAAGAAAACAAAAGAAGCAAAGGAAGTATTAACAAATCTGATGAAGGCCATTGATGTGAAAAACTTTGGTGCTACATTTGCGGAAGAAGGGAATAATATTTCGATTACAGGTGCTGTTCAGATTGGACAAGGCTTTAATAAATATGAAGAAACTTCGGCAGAAGAGCAACAGATATTATCCCCATTTCGTGACGCGTCAGATAAAGGTAAGGACAAAGAAGATGCCAAAAATTCTACATTAGGAACCAAAATTGTAAGTAATGAAGCTCATTACTTTTATCCTTTTGTAATTAATCCAATGGCATATAGAGAACTTATGGAATTAGGGGTAACAGAAGGGTATACAGAGCAAGACTATCAGAGATTTAAAAAGACATCTTTATGTGCGGCTACATCTTATGCAACAAATGCAAAGGTTGGTTGTGAGAATGAATTTTGTGTTTTTGTTGAAACAGAAAAGGAGGTATATCTGCCCAATTTATCTGAGTATGTTACATTCCATAAAGATAAGGAAAAGAACAGGATCATATTTAAAATAGGAGAAATTCTAGATGAGCTTAAGGAAGGAATTTTATCTGTTGAAATCTATTATAATCCTTACACAACCAATTTAGAAACAGATGTAAAAGATGCTAAAGTATATAATATCTTAACTCAAAAAGGGGTGTAATATTGAAAATATTGAAATTCACCTTAAAAGGAGCAAATGCTTTTTTTAAAATACCGGAGGTAAATTCTTATTTTTATTTTACTTATAGTCATATTCATAAAATCGCATTGCTGGGTATGTTTGGTGCAATATTAGGTTATGGTGGATATAATCAGATGCCGAAGAAAAAAAAGAACAGCGAATTGGTATCAAGTTATCCTGAATTCTATAGTAGGTTGAAAGATATTCAAGTTTCTATTTGCCCTAATAGTGAAAAAGGATTTATTCCTAAAAAAATTCAGACCTTTAATAATTCAGTAGGCTATGCATCCAATGAACAAGGTGGAAACCTTATTGTGAAGGAGCAATGGCTTGATCATCCATCCTGGGATATTTATGTGCAGATAAATAATGAGGAAACAGAGAAGTTGTGCGAGTTTATTTGCAGCCATACATGCATCTACCATCCATATTTAGGGAAAAATGACCATTTAGCAGATATTATTAATATAAAGATTTATAATGAAACCAAGGTGGATTTTGATCGTGGACAATTAAATTGTCTTTATCCAAGTGATATTGCTTCGGTAGTAATACTAGATGAGTTTGAAAAAGAAGAACTGGATAGTTTAACTACATATAAGTATCAGGAACAACTTCCTTATTTGATGGATGAATTGACAAACAATTATATACTGCGCAAGTTTTTGTATACTGATGCGCTTTTGGAGAAAATACTGACTGATGTATACTACTGCGATGAAAAAAATATTGTGTTCTATTAAGATGATACCCTTGCTAAAGCCTATGTTTTGGCAAGGGTAATTTACAAGGAGGAAATATGAAACCTGTTTTTTTAGACATCGGCACATATTTAAATTATCCTAACCATTATGCAGCTCATGATTGTGTTAATAAGAGTAGGGAAACTTTGGAAGAACATACAATATTAACACAAAAGTATTATGAACAACTATATATACATAAGGAAGTAGATTATTTTCTGGAGAAATTCATTAAAACCGAACTAGACACCTTGAGTTCGGAGGGCATCCGTTTCTTCTTCTTCATGTTTCATAACATTGTGACTTTTCATGACTTCGGGAAAGTTAATCTTAGGTTTCAGAAGAAATTAAATAAGACAGATAAGACTGATATAATGCTTGATTGTCCAGATATTGGGAGCGAACATTCGATTGTTTCAGCGATTATGTATATTGACTATTATAAGAAGGGATTGAAACTACTCTCTAAAGAAGACAGAGAACAATTACTTTCACTTTTGTATTTTAACTCCTATGTAATAGCAAAACATCATAGTGATTTAGATGATTTTAGTTCTTTTGCAACTAAATTCCAAATAAAAGAATGTGATTCAATTTTTAAAATACTACAAGAAAATGACCGTATTATTAAGGAGCCGTTTACTCTTCAAGAGAAATTCGTGATTTCTAACTTGGATTTTATTGCTAATAAGAGTAATACAAAAGATTATTCTATTGCAATCAATGCATACTGTAGAATGGCGTATTCCTTATTAGTAGCTTCTGATTATTATGCCACTACTCAATATATGTCTGATATTGAGGTAAAGAACTTTGGTAATTTAGAGGATATTAATAGCATTATCAAATGCTATGAGGAAACGAAGGTAGTACAAGCAATACGTAGATATGAAAAAGACAAACAATATAGTGGTAATGCCATTAATGTGTTGCGAACAGAATTATTTTTAGAAGCAGAAGAGATGTTAATGAAAAACTTGCATGAAGATATCTTTTATCTTGAAGCACCAACTGGAAGTGGAAAAAGTAATACAGCATTCAACCTAAGCTTTCAGCTTGTGAAACATGATAGAAGAATTAGTAAAATCTTTTATGTGTATCCATTTAATACTTTGGTAGAACAAAACATTGAAGTTCTTATAAAAACCTTTGATGATCATCAAGCAATTATTGAAAACATAGCTGTAGTGAATTCTACTACTCCTATTAAAGTAAGGGAAAATGAAGACGGCATGGATGATTATGGGCGAGCTTTACTAGATCGACAATTTTTAAATTATCCTATGATACTAACTACCCACGTTTCGTTATTTGATATTTTGTTTGGAAATAGAAAGGAAAGTGTTTTCGGATTTCATCAATTAATGCATAGTGTCATAGTGTTAGATGAAATTCAAAGTTATAGAAATAGTATATGGAGTGAAATTATTGCCTTATTAAAAGGATTTGCGCGGCTGTTGAATTTAAAAATAATAATTATGTCAGCAACTTTACCTAATCTGCATTATCTATTACAGGATGAAACAGGGTCCGTAAGGTTAATTGGTAACAGAGATAAATATTTTTCTCATACCTTATTTAAAGACCGAGTGAAAATACATTATGATTTATTAATTGAAAGAGAAATAGAATCTGCTTTATTTGAGCACGTTTTAATAAACTTAAAAGCAACAGAGCCAAAAAAGATATTAGTTGAGTTTGTTAAAAAGACTACTGCAGAGGCTTTTTATCGTAGAATAATGGAAATGAAAGATGCTTCATTTTGTGCAATGTACCTTTCGGGTGATGACAATATCTATGAACGGAAGAAGATACTAGATTTTATAAGGAATAATCCAGATAAAAGAATACTGTTAATAGCGACTCAGGTGATAGAAGCTGGTGTTGATATCGACATGGATATTGGTTATAAAAATATTTCATTATTAGATAGTGAAGAACAGTTTCTTGGAAGAATTAATCGATCTTGCTTAAGAGAAGGGCATGTTTATTTCTTTAATTGGGACAATTCAGAAAGTTTGTATCGATCAGATGTAAGATGTCAATATACTTTATTAGATGAGAAAATACAAGAAATATTGAGAAGTAAGAATTTCCCGGAGTATTACAATTGGGTAATGACAGTACTTCAAAAAAATTTTACAGAGAACAGAGTAAAGGGACTCCAATATTTTTTGACGCAGGTGGTAGGTAAATTAGATTTTGCAAGTGTTAGTAAACATATGAAGTTAATCGATGATAGTGATTGGAAAATGTCCGTTTATCTTGCCAGAACTCTTACCTATGAAAATGAAGTAATAGACGGACTGCAGCTATGGAAGGAATATGTAGAACTTCTTCAAGATGATAGAATGGAATATGCAATGAAGAAAGTAAAATGTTCTATGATTAAAAGTAAAATGAACTTATTTATATATCAAATTCCCAAAAACAATAATTTTGACGATTGTGAGTGTATTGGTGATTTAATATTAATAGAAAATGGTGAGGACTATTTTACTGACAATAAATTAGATTCCAAGAAGTTAAATGGAAATAGAGTTTCTTTTCTGTAAGAAGGAGAGTATATGAAGGTAAATGGAACACTTATGAATTATTACTTTCACTGTAAACGTCAGTGTTATCTACATGGAAATCGTTTAAATCTAGAAGATAATAGTGAGGAGGTGAGTATTGGACGAGCTATGCATGAAGCTAGAAACAGTAATGATAATACAGAAGTTGCACTTGATAATATTAAATTAGATAAACTAACTTCAGAGTATTTAACGGAAGTAAAAAAATCCGATGCTGATTTTCAAGCTGCACAATGGCAGTTATTATTCTACCTGAAGGTATTAAAAGAAAAAAATATCTTGCGTAAAGGGAAACTTGAATTTATTGAAAAAAACAAGTGTGACAAAAAGGTTTATTTTCTTGAACTTGATGAAGAAAAAGAAAGTAAACTAAACCAATATATTTTTGAAATAGAAGAACTGTTGTTAAGAGAAGAGGTGCCTAAGGCGTGTTATCAATCTTCGTGTAAGAAATGTGCTTATTATGAATATTGTTTTATTTAACTTAGGAGGTGTATTATGGGGAGTACAAGATACATAATGTCTATGGGTGAATTGACAAGAAAAGACAATTCCCTGTGTTTTCGAAAGGATGGAAAAAATGTATATTTACCGATTGAAAATACAAAGGAGATATATTGTTTAAATGAGGTAACAGTTAATACGAAGGTACTTGATTTTTTGTCTAAAAATCAGGTTATCCTGCATATTTTTAATTATCATGAAGGGTATAGT
>JAEWEO010000074.1 GCA_023389295.1 Bacillota bacterium | reverse complement strand
GGGCAGTATTCGTGGCTCTATTATTGCGGCAACAATCCTTACCTTGTTACCCGAAGTACTTCGTCCGATTAAGGATTATCGAATGCTAATGTATGCAGTTGTTTTGATTGCAATGATGCTATTTAATAATTCGGAGCTTAAGGTTAGACTGCAGGAAAACAATAAGTTTTCAAATTTCTTTGGAAAGAAGAAACTTAGCAGATAAGATAACAAGGAAAGTAAAGGAGGACCGAATATGGCTCTATTGGAAACAAAAAATTTAGGAATTTCGTTTGGTGGCTTACGTGCTGTTGACGAAGTTAATCTTAAGATAGAAAAAGGCCAGCTCTATGGATTGATAGGTCCCAATGGTGCAGGTAAGACAACGATATTTAACTTACTAACCGGTGTATATCAGCCGACAGATGGAGTCATCTTATTAGATGGGGAGAATTTGGTCGGTAAGTCAACATCACAGATTAGTATGGCCGGTATCGGAAGAACTTTTCAGAATATTCGTTTATTTAAGAATATGACGGTACTTGATAATGTTAAGGTAGCACTTCATAATCAGGAGAAATATTCTCTTGCCACAAGTATTTTAAGATTGCCCACCTATTTTAGGAAAGAACGAATCATGAATAAGGCAGCAAGAGAATTACTGAAGGTTTTTGATTTGGAGAAGGAAGAAACAACCCTAGCCTCCAACTTACCTTATGGTAAACAAAGAAAATTAGAAATCGCCAGAGCCTTAGCAACAAATCCAAAGCTTTTGCTTTTAGATGAACCTGCAGCTGGTATGAACCATAGTGAAACTGCGGAGTTAATGGATACCATTCGTTTGATTCGTGATAAGTATGATGTAACCATATTGCTTATTGAACATGATATGAAGTTGGTAACAGGCATCTGTGAACAAATTTTAGTGCTTAATTTCGGTACGGAACTTGCCAAAGGTACGCCGGAGGTTGTACTTAATGATCCAGCAGTTATTACGGCATATTTGGGAGAGTAAGGAGGAACTATGGCATTATTATCTGTAAAAGATCTAAATGTATATTATGGTGTAATTCATGCGATCAAAAATGTATCCTTTGAGGTAAATGAAGGTGAGGTAATTGCACTTATTGGAGCCAATGGAGCGGGTAAAACTACGATCCTTCACACTATAACCGGTCTAGTTTCTGCCAAAACCGGCTCCATCGAATTTGTTGCACCTTCCGGAGCTAAGGAAGTAAAATATAGCACTAGTGGTATGGTGGATTTGAGAAAAACACCTGCTCATAAAATTGTATCTTTGGGAATGGCGCACGTACCTGAAGGCAGACGAATCTTTCAAGAGCTTACTGTGCTTGAAAATCTTAAACTAGGTGCTTACACAAGAAAAGATAAAAATGAAATGGAAGAAACCTTGGAAATGGTATATCAGCGTTTTCCACGACTTAGAGAACGTAAGTCACAGATTTCTGGAACCTTAAGTGGCGGTGAACAACAGATGTTAGCTATGGGTAGAGCATTAATGTCTCATCCGAAGATCATTTTAATGGATGAACCCTCCATGGGATTATCACCTATTTTAGTTGAGGAAATTTTTGATATTATAAAAAGTATTAGTAAGAGCGGAACTACCGTATTATTGGTAGAACAGAATGCTAAGAAGGCATTATCCATTGCAAACCGTGCATATGTACTCGAAACCGGCAGTATAGTATTAGAAGGTGAAGCAGAAAAACTTATGAATGATGAATCTGTGAAGAAGGCTTACTTAGGAGAGTAGGAACATCTTATTATAATACACTAGGGCTCATCTAAATAAGAAATACGGCCATTATAACGGTAGGAGGTATAGGGATGGATCAATATGTAATTACGATAGCCAGAGGTTATGGAAGTGGTGGTAGAACCATAGGTAAGCTGCTTTCAGAGCAACTTGGAATTCCTTATTATGACAGAGATTTGTTAAGACTTGCTTCGGATGATAGCGGTATTAACCAGGCACTCTTTGCAAAAGCTGATGAGAAATTAAAAAAGAGCTTGCTCTTTAAGATTGCCAGCAATGTCTATAAGGGTGAGCTAATTCCTCCGGATAGTGATGATTTTGTATCCAATGATAATTTATTTAATTATCAAGCTAAGATTATCAAGGAATTAGCAAATACAGAATCATGTATTATCATTGGACGTTGTGCTGATTTTATTCTTAAGGATTATCCGAATGTTGTTCGTGTCTTTGTTCATGCACCTTTAACGGATTGTATCACTACCTTGAAGGAGATGACGGGGAAACCGGAGAGAGATTTGGAAAAACAGATTGCTTCTATTGATAAGCATAGAGCAGAATATTATAAATATTATACCGGCCGAGATTGGGAAGATGCTAAGAATTACGATCTTTGTTTAAATAGTAGTAATTTGGGCTTCCAAAAATGCGTAGACATTGTGAAATCCTATCTGAACATACGGTTTGAATAAGGTCTTAGGTAGTATTAAAAAATTTCAGCTTGGCAAATGTCAGCTTCGCAGACATTTCATGAATCATGTATTAAGGGTAGGTGTGTAACTGATATCACACCTACCCTCTTTCTAAAAATGATGCAAAATCGATTTTAACTACGCAGGTACGGAGGAAAGTAAATAAGGAACTAAACTATATTAGCAAATCAGGTTAATTAGTGAGCTATACTAAATTAAGGGACTAGATTAAATTAAGTGCTAAACTAAATTAGGGGACTAGGTTAAATTAAGAGCTAAACTAAATTAGGGAACAAGGTTAAGTTAGGGAACTAGACTAGAAATAAGAATTCAACCTTAAGTTGGATAAGGAGGAAACTATGATATCAGATAAAATGAGTGGATTGGTTAAGAATAGCTCGGTAATCAGAGCTATGTTTGAAGAGGGAAAACGTCTGGCTAACAAATACGGTAGTGAAAATGTATATGATTTTAGCTTAGGTAATCCCAGCGTTGAACCTCCAACACAAATAAAAGAGGCTTTGATTGAGATACTTAACGAAGAAAATCCAACTTTGGTTCATGGATATATGAACAACTCCGGTTATGAAGATGTACGTGAAAAAATAGCAGTATCGATTAATAAGAAGTATAATACTGAGTTTCAATCCCAAAACATAATAATGACAGTTGGAGCAGCCGGAGGCTTAAATGTTATTCTAAAAACACTGTTAAATCCGGAAGAAGAAGTAATTGTTTTTGCCCCTTTTTTTGGAGAATACCGTAACTATGTCAGTAATTATGATGGAAGACTGGTAGTCATTTCTCCAAATACGAAGGATTTTCAGCCAAATTTAATAGAAATGGAACAGAGAATTACACCTAAGACCAAGGCGGTCATTATAAATTCTCCAAACAATCCAAGCGGAGCAATATATTCAGAGCAAACGATAATGGAACTTGCCTCCATTCTTAATAGAAAGCAATTGGAGTATGATACTTCTATCTATATCATTTCCGATGAACCCTACCG
>JAEWEO010000057.1 GCA_023389295.1 Bacillota bacterium | reverse complement strand
AGCTGTGCTCATTTTGAATATGATGACGAGTACGAGTACTATGTTTGTCAAGTGAATTTGGACGAGGATGATATGGGGAGATTTTTAAGTAGTAAGGTATTTCATTGTCCTCATTTTCAATTTCTGGATGAATATAAGATTGTTAGAAAGCAAATATAAAACTCACAATAATTACCGGATGAAATTAATGAATATGGATGTAGTTAGAGAATTATATTAAATACTGGTATTTTCCAGTTTTTATTACAAGTTATTATATACAAAAGTCAGGGTATGTGGTAATTTATTAGAGTATAATTCTAAGGGAGGGGGGAGTAGGAAAGAAGATGGGAAAAGAGAAGAAAGCCGTGAAAGGGCTATCAATGATATGTGTAATTTTTCTTATTTATATGGTTTTAACATCCCCCATATCCATGTATATTGGACAAGTGACCGTGACAAATAACGTAACCGGTGCACAAGGATACATTCCCCTAGAGAGAAAACAAGGGACCTCCTACTATATTACGGAGTTCACCGGATATGAAATACTTGGAGATATAGAAGTCAATGTATCAATAGTCAGAAGTATACAATTTGTCAAAAATAAATTACTACGGATTTTTTATGACTTGGCACCAATCACCGGGTTGAGTGTCAGTCTATTTATATATTATTATTTTTGCGGTATCAGAAAAAAGAGATGGCAATTATCTGTACTTACCATCTTAATAGGTGGACATGCACCACCAATCACGCTAATATCTATATAGGCTAAATTAAAATTCGGAAAGGAATTATAATATGAAAAAGAAGCTTGTTTTTTTTGCAGTTCTGATTGTCGCTTTACTAATGGTATATACAGCGGCTTTTGGTATTAAATCTTCAGGCATTAATATACTTGGCGCTCCTGACATGCGCTTTGGTATTGATATCCGCGGAGGTGTTGAAGCAGCGTTCCAGCCGGTTGGTTTAGATCGTAAACCGACAAAGCAGGAGTTAGAATCTGCACGTGAGATTATTGAAGTACGTCTTGATCAGCAAAACATCATGGATCGTGATGTTACAATTGACGCAGAAAGTGGTTATGTAATTGTTAGATTCCCGTGGAAAGCGGATGAAACTGACTTTGATCCGGAAACAGCCATTGCGGAGCTTGGAGAAACAGCGCAATTAACCTTTCAGGATGCAGATGGTAATGTTTTAATTGAAGGTTCCCATGTTAATAATGCAAAGCCCGCAAAGGATCAGAGTAATAATCAATATGTAGTATCTCTTACCTTTGACGAAGAAGGTACAAAGCTTTTAAGTAATGCAACCAAAAAATTAATTGGGAAACCAATTAATATTTATATGGATGAAACTCTGATCCAATCTGCTACGGTTAGTACACACATTTCCGGTGGAGAGGCTCAGATTACAGGTATGAAAAATTATGAAGAAGCAAAGGGCCTATCGGATAAGATCAATTCCGGTGCGCTTCCTTTCTCCATGGTAACGAAGAACTATTCTACCATTAGCCCTACTTTAGGTGAAGGAGCTCTTAATGTAATGCTTCAGGCAGGTTTAATTGCCTTCATCATTATTTGTGCTCTTTTAATATTCTACTATCGTTTGCCTGGATTAGTAGCTTGTATTTCTCTTACAATTCAGGTGGCAGGACAAGTTCTTTCCCTGTCCGTACCACAAATGACACTTACCTTAAATGGTATTGCAGGTATCATTCTGTCCATCGGTATGGGTGTTGATGCCAATGTAATTATATCAGAGCGTATTAGTGAAGAAATTAAGTCGGGTAAGAGTGTTGCTTCTGCAATTGCCTCCGGATTTAAGAACGCATTTTCCTCCGTATTTGACGGAAATATAACAGTACTTATTGTTGCATTCATCCTGATGATATTTGGCTCCGGTTCACTTTTATCCTTTGCATATTCCTTGTTCACAGGAATTGTATTCAACTTTGTTGCAGGTGTAGCAGCATCCCGTTTGATGATTTATTCCTTGAGCTCCTACAAATTCTTACGTAAACCTGCATTGTATACCTGCTGGTCAAGGAGGGTAACACTATGAGTGAAAATAAAATAATTGGATTTTATAAAAAACGTTGGATATTTTTTGGTATATCAATTGCAATCATGATCATTGGTACTATCTTTACATTAATTAAAGGAGTAACCTTGGACATCCAGTTTAAGGGAGGAGCCCTTCTTAAATACACCTATGAAGGTGATATGGACGAAGATAAGGCAGCAGAAATCGCAACGGACCAGCTTGGTAGACCTGTAACAACACAGTTGACCGAGAATATCGCAACCGGAGAGAAGAAGTTAGTATTTAACATTGCCGGTGAATATGGTGTGGACGCGAATGATCAGAAAGCATTTGATACTGCATTAAAGGAGCAATTTCCGAACTCTTCCTTAAAGTTATCAGAATCCCAAATGGTGGAAAAGTTCTTTGGAGATAAATTCCTTCGTAACGGTATCATATCGATTCTACTTGCAACAGCTTTAGTATTAGTATACGTATGGATCCGTTTCAACTTAATGGGTGGTTTATCCGCAGGTGTAATGG
>JAEWEO010000053.1 GCA_023389295.1 Bacillota bacterium | reverse complement strand
CCAGGAACACATTATCCTTACTTACACGAACAAATAACTTACTAATATCTTGTACAAGTCCTGCTTCTGTAATTCCTGCTATTACAATGAATAAACCGGTTAACAAAAGAATGGTGTCATAATCAATCCCCTTAATATCATCTAGGATCGACCCAAAACTTCTTCTTTTCATGATCTTTCTGATTAGCCCAATAAAAAACATACCCATACAAATTAGACCATTCGTAATATCCGGTTTTTTCTCGAGAAAAGAAGCAAAGATGAGTAAAGCTACGATCCCTACCAGTAAAACCGAAGGAAAATAGTCCTCCACCTGCGTACGTTCCTTAACTGATATCGGTTGTTTTTCCTTGCGAAACAGTAGTAGTAAAACAATTGTTGAAGCAATGGCACCTGCTTCAACTACCCAGAACATACCAATTCTACCATCAATAAAGAAGAAATCCATAAAGTTAAGATTCGCATAACCTCCAAGCAAGATAGAAGTAGTATCTCCCACTAGCGTAGCTGCTCCCTGTAGATTTGAAGAGATTGCTATGGCTATGATACTAGGTACCGGGGAAATCTTTAATTTCTTCGAAATAGTTAAAGCAACAGGAGCAACAATTAGAACTGTTGCAACGTTATCAATAAAAGCAGATACAATGCCGGCAAACAAAGCGAGTGAAATGATTGCCCATTTTACATTTGGCATATGCTCAATGATATAATCTGCAAGTAGCGAAGGCATCTTAGATTCAATAAATAGCCCAACTACGCCCATAGTTCCTGCAATCATCAAAATAACGTTCCAATCAACTGCAAAGAAAACTTTCCCGACTGGTAGAATTCCCAGCAGAATGAATAAAGCCGCAGAAGTTAAGGCAATGTAAGCCCTAATCTTAGGGAAGGCAAGTAAGGAAAGATAGGTTAAGGCGAAAATCACTATTGCTGTTATTTTCATAGTTCATCCTCCGTAAAGAATAATTTTATATGATGAGACATAAAAAGAAAGAAGCTGCCTCGGGTTACTCTTGTATTTTCATAACCCGACAACAGCTCCATCTTTATTATATTATACTAAGTAAAACAGTCAACGTTAATTTGTTAAATTATTTCATCTTTTCTTTTACGGTACTAATTGCTTTCTGCAACTGGTTATCTTTCTCGATCGGAATAGTAACTTCGTTCTTTAGTGCCTCATCAAGCTCAACCTCAATATCAGGTGTTATACCGGTGCCATGGATATTGCGTCCTTTCGGCGTATAGTACTTAGAGATAGTCAGTTTGACTGCAGTTCCGTCTGAGAGCGGAATAACCTTTTGAACAATGCCTTTACCAAAGCTTGTCGTACCTACGATGGTAGCAGTCTCATAATCTTGTAAGGTTCCGGCAAAAATTTCAGAAGCACTTGCACTATTACCGTTAATTAATACTGCCACAGGAACATTTATCTGCTTCTTATCAACTGCCTTCTCTTCTTCACGGTTATTGTTTTTATCCTCTGTATATACGATCAATTCCGGTGGAAGTAAACGATCCAGCATCTTAACTACAGAATCAAGCAACCCTCCCGGATTATTACGAACATCTACGACTAGGCCCTTCATTCCCTTCGCTTCCAGATCATCAATAGCAGCGATAAATTGTTCTACGGTAATTTCATCAAATTCAGAAACTGTGATGTACCCTATTTTATCCTCTAACATCTGATATTCAATGGTAGGTACCTCAATATATTGTCTTGTAATGGTAAATTCTATAGGTTTCGTTTCATCTTCACGTACTACTGTGATATTCACCTTAGTACCTTCAACTCCTTTCATGCGGCTAACTACCTCTGAAAGATCCTCTCCGGTTACCTCTTCGTTGTTTACCTTATAGATAATGTCTCCGGGCAAAATACCAGCCTTATAAGCCGGGCTGTTCTTAAATGGCTTTACAATAGTAATTACGCCAGTTTTGGCATTTTGGCTAACCGTAGCTCCAATACCACAATATTTACCAGAAGAACTCTCTAATAATGCTGCATACTCTTCCTTTGTATAATAAGTAGAATACGGATCATCTAAACTGCTAATAAAGCCTTTATAGATACCATCTGCAAAGGAAATCTTATCGGTCCCTTCCAGATAATAATTATCTACTAGCATGTGTAGGTATGTTAATTTCTGTACTATTTGGCTATAAGAATCTTCATCTGTACCATCGCTACTAGTATCCTGCTCACTTGCTGTCGCCTTGTTTAGATTACCATTACCATCTTTCGTCTCATTTCCGACATACACCAGGACTGCTCCGACAAGAGTAAACAAAAGTAATGCACCACAAAGTCCCGTAAGCAAACCGGCTAAAAAATTCTTCTTCATAATTACCTCCAATCAACTACGCCGGTAAATTAACCTTCGTTAAATGTACGGCGGCTGTTGCAAAACATCTTACTATAGTCTATGTTCTGCAACAGCCTATTATTTTAATAATCTGATTGTTCCATATACTTCATGTATTTAACTACCATAAGCGCTATCTTAAAGGTAATTGCGTCTTCAAATACACGAAGGTCCAAATTAGTGCTTTTTTGTAATTTATCAAGTCTATATACTAAAGTATTACGGTGAATATATAGCTGTCTGGAGGTCTCCGATACATTTAAGCTGTTTTCAAAGAATTTATTGATGGTTGTAAGTGTTTCTTCATCAAAGTCATCCGGAGACTTACCTTCAAAGATTTCTTTGATAAACATTTTACATAGAGGCATGGGTAACTGATAAATAAGTCTACCTATACCCAAGTTATTATAAGCTACTACATTTCTGCCACTATAGAAAATCTTACCTACATCAAGAGCCATCTTAGCTTCTTTGTAAGATCTGGAAACATCCTTTATCTCATTAACAATAGTACCATATGCTACATGTACTTTAGTCATTGCTTCTGTATTGAGCATATCAAGAATGACTTTCGCTGTCTTGTTCAGATCCTCATAACTTTCGTTCTGTTTTACTTCCTTAACAAGAATAATATTCTTCTCATCAACAGCAGTAATGAAGTCCTTAGTCTTTCCGGAGAAGAGGCTGCGTACAGTTTCTAATGCATTAGCATCTTTCTCATTCTTGGTTTCAATAATATAAACAACGCGTCTTGCTTCCGTATCAATATGAAGCTTCTTTGCGCGGTTATAGATATCCACCAATAAGAGATTATCAAGAAGTAGATTCTTGATAAAGTTATCCTTGTCGTATCTTTCCTTATATGCTACTAAGAGATTTTGTATCTGGAAAGACGCAATCTTTCCAATCATAAATACGTCTTCACTATCACCCTTTGCTAGAATTACATATTCTAATTGATGTTCATCAAACACCTTAAAAAATTGATAACCTTGAATTGCCTGGCTATCTGCAGGGGAAGAAACGAAAGAAATAACTGCATTCTCATATTGCTCTGCATTATCTATCGTTGTAGCCAGAACTTTGCCCTCAGTATCCATAACACATATATCGATTCGTGTGATTCCTTTTAATCCGTCGATCGTGCTTTGAAGAATTTGATTGGAAATCATATTGTCACTCCTTTAATATTATATTTATGCCTTTTTATTAAAATTCATATGTACAAATTTTATTTTAGCACCGATTTCATCAGAAGTAAACTAAATTTATAAAATTTGCATAATTATTTTCGTATATTTCTATCAATTTTAATATATGGCAAGTTAGTTTATTCATTGTACTATTGTTTACATCCCAGGGAAATACTAGAATGTGCATTCATTCTACCAAATATTAGGGAGCATTTATTATTTTTATATAATGCCTCCTACTATTGTGCCCACAAAAAAGGGAACACAATCGTGTTCCCTTAATTTATTATTTTTTATTAAATTAGTTGGTAATTACTTGCTCTGTTTCTTTGTCAAAGACATGAAGCTTAGACATATCAAATGCAATCTTTAATGTATCATCCGGTCTAGCCGTAGTACGAGGATTTACACGAGCAGTAATTTCTACATTCTCATTAACTGTGAAGTATAAGAATACTTCAGCACCTAATAATTCATATACTCTTACGGTAGCTTCAAGAACGCTTTCCGGTGAGCTGCTGATGAACATTTCTTCATCATGAATATCTTCCGGACGAATACCTATAACAACGTTCTTACCTTCATAACCACCTTCAACCAACTTCTTCGCCTTTGCTTCAGGAAGCTTTAAGGAATGTGCACCAAAGGTTACATATACATCAGAACCCTTCTTGGATACAGTTGCATCAATCATGTTCATTTGAGGAGATCCCATGAAACCAGCAACGAATAGGTTCTTCGGTCTATCGTATAGATTCTGAGGTGTATCTACTTGTTGAATTAAACCATCTTTCATAACTACGATTCTGGTACCAAGTGTCATAGCCTCTGTCTGATCATGTGTTACGTAGATAATCGTTGTCTGTAATCTCTGATGTAATTTAGAAATCTCGATACGCATCTGTACTCTCAACTTAGCATCAAGGTTTGATAACGGCTCATCCATAAGGAATACCTTAGGATTACGAACGATAGCACGACCCATAGCAACACGCTGTCTCTGTCCACCGGAGAGAGCCTTCGGCTTACGATCTAATAAATGTTCAATATCAAGAATCTTAGCTGCTTCATGAACATACTTATCAATTTGATCTTTCGGAACTTTTCTTAACTTCAAACCAAATGCCATATTGTCATATACTGACATATGCGGATACAAAGCGTAGTTCTGGAATACCATCGCAATATCTCTGTCCTTTGGCTCAACATCATTTACTAATTTCTCGCCAATCCAAAGTTCACCTGAAGAGATTTCTTCAAGTCCTGCGATCATACGAAGTGTAGTTGACTTACCACAACCGGAAGGTCCTACGAAGATGATAAATTCTCTGTCGGCTATTTCAAGATTAAAATCTTTAACAGCGATAACTCCGTTCGGGTATTGCTTCGTTATGTTTTTTAATGATAAACTTGCCATTTTATATCCTCCTACTATTTTACTTTCATGAACTCTTGTACAATAACTATACTGCCATAATACATCATTTCATACCTATAAACCATATCTCAAATTAACAAAATAGATTTTAGGGTTTTGTATAATTTGTATACCGGTTTAAAAAATAAGTAGATTTACCGATAATACGGCAAAATATCTTTCAAATTACTGTTTATATTCAATAAAGCCCTCTCCTACTACCTCTCTGACATCACTTACGATAACAAAGGAATTGGGGTCAACATTTTTCGTAATTTCCATTATTTTAACTATTTCTTTTTTTGAAACAACGCAAAATAACATCTTTTTCTCTCTATTGGAATACATTCCGGTTGCACTAATTCCGGTAACTCCACGATCCATCTGTTTTAAAATTCGATCAGCAATCTGATCATATTGATCCGATATAATGTATGCCATCTTTGCAAATTTCAAACCCTCAAGAATACTATCGGATACCTTTGCAGAGATAAATACAGAAATAAGTGCATATAGCGCATTCCCTAATCCAAAGGTCAACGCACCGACAATAATGATGATACCATCCACAAATATCATCAGCTGGGGAACCGACATATGAGGTTTTTTATGCTGTAGAATATATGCTGCAAGATCCGTACCACCGGTAGAAGCATTGACCGTAAATACCAAACCGATACCTGCTCCACCGATAACGCCACCAAGGATAGCTGCAAGTAAATAGTCATTTAAGTGCAAATCTACAATCGGTATTACCATCATGGATAGTACGAATACTACAGTTCCATAAAAACTGGAAAGCAAAAACTTAATGCCACGTATTTTTGTTGCATATAAAAACAATGGTATATTACATATTATCGTAAACAACCAGACGGGCACTCCCCCATCAATTAGGGTGCTTGTCCAAGCTTTTACGACAATAGCCAAACCCGATACACCACCCGTTACTAGCTCCATAGGTTCAAAGATCAAATTGACGGATAAGCCCATTAGAAATGTTCCTATTGTAATCGTTAAATATTGTCTTAACACTAAAATATTTTTATTTTTCATAGTTTTATTCTGCATAATTCTCCTTCTGCACCAGTCTATGCAACCTATTTTTTATGGTACACATATATTCATCCAATTATACAATAACTCATTACACCTATTGTTGTTTTCCAAAATATGTATCACTTAGTTCAGTTTTTAATTGATATAATTGGTGTTAAACAAATCATTCAACTGTTTAGCTGCCGGTCCTACATCAATAATGTATGCACTATTTTTATTCTGACCTTTAATCAACAAAAAATCAATTTGATTCATTGACATCTCATCATAGTAGTTTAAATATTTTAGTTTATCCGACAAAGAAAGATTTGACCTTAGCTCCTGATAAATCTCTTCTATATAAGCTTTCAATGCATCCTTTGATTTTAAGGATTTAAGAAACTTTTTATAACTTTTTGTAAATGTTTCTATTGGTAAAGGCATCGATCCATTACTTTGTGATTTATCATCTACCTTTAAATAAGTACTCTCAAATATCTCGTCATAGGTTGCTTTACTTATGACCGTATAATAGCTGATATCAATTCCAAATAGATCCTCCATCATAAGCGTACCATACTCAAAGACTGCATCTCCCTCGAGATATTGATTAATTACAGAAAACTGTAGTACCTGTGGCATAGCAGGATTAACTACCGTCAGTTTACGATACAATGGCTCTGAAATATTTAATTGTGTACGTAGTGGAACTGTAATATATGTTAATTGCCCGCTTTCACTATGAAAAACCTCTAATACCAGCTTTGTAATCTCTTTTGTGTTCTCGTCATAGCAGAAGATTAAATTCTTTGAAACCAGATCTACTTTGGCTTCGATTATCTGCTTGGGAATTGTCTCCTCCTGATAAGCGATTATTGCATCCTCTTGCGGGGCTCCCAGGAAATGTGTGGTAGCCCGATATCCCAAAACACCCACTAGTACTAAAATTACCACAATAAAAAAGGATTGTAAAAATCCTTTTAGAAACATTTTGCCGAAGCTCTTTTTCAATTCAAATCACCTCACATTACCGAATTATTTTATCATAATTTTGGAAGATTATCAACGTATCTTTCTTGTATTGGGATTTTGTGCTATATTTATGTTATACTATTTAAAATAAAATAATGAATGAGAAGGTGACTTATGAATAAAACCGTTCTAATTACCGGTTCCTCTCGTGGTATTGGGAAGGCCATTGCGGTGAAATTCGCAAAGAAGGGTTATCATGTTATAATAAATTGTGCTCACAATGAAGAGGAACTAATTAAGACAAAGTCTGAAATTGAGTCCTACCAAGTGCCTTGTTTGGCTTATTTGGGTGATATGGGAGATTATGA
Source organism: Bacillota bacterium (assembly GCA_023389295.1). GTDB lineage: Bacteria > Bacillota > Clostridia > Lachnospirales > Lachnospiraceae > Mobilitalea. The sequence goes on along the minus strand of JAEWEO010000053.1, from coordinate 2,819 downwards.
TACGGCCAAAGAGCTGTTTCGCCAAATCAAAAAATTATATGGTGGCGTTGACGTTCTGGTAAATAATGTAGGCGTATCCTATATAGGGCTGTTTAGTGATATGACTTCGGAGGATTGGAATAGAGTTATGAGCACGAATTTGACCTCCGTCTTTAATTGCTGTTCTCTTGCAATCCCCCATATGGTGAAGAATAAATCCGGCAAGATTATTAATATATCCTCCGTCTGGGGCAATGTTGGTGCCTCCTGTGAGGTTGCATACTCCGCTTCCAAAGGTGGCATGAATGCGTTGACAAAAGCTCTAGCTAAGGAACTGGCACCCAGCAATATTCAGGTAAATGCAATTGCTTGTGGTGCTATTGACACCGAAATGAATCAGTTTTTAGAAGACGAGGAACTAATGGCCTTGATTGAGGAAATTCCCGCTAATCGTTTGGGACGAGCACAAGAAGTGGCAGATCTGGTGTACCACCTAGCTTATAAGAATGAATATCTAACCGGTCAGATTATCGGACTTGATGGAGGTTGGATTTAGGAGCTTTCTAAATATTACTTTCGTTACGGAAGAGGAGAGATTATATTCCTCCGGCTTGCCTTTCCATCAAGTGGATTATTCACCACTTGATGGCAGTCTTCGCCTTTGGAACGCAACCTCTCCTCTTTCTGTCTTTCCTTCAAACGGATGAATCACCACTTAAATCCGTTCTTGCCCTTTAGAATATAGTCTCTTTTGTATTTTTTATATATTTCCAAGCATGATTATATATATTTTACTGACTTAGTGTAGTACTTTGGATATCCGATACTTCTTTTTTCTGTACATTTGCTAAATAAACGCCACAGATAACAAGGATGGTCCCTATGATCTGAAGGCCGGAAAATTCCTCCTTAAGGATAACAACTCCTGATAATACAGTAACTAGAGTGCAGATTCCAACAAAGGATGCTGTCCGGTTCGTACCCAACTGGGAGATTGCTATATTGGCCATCAAAAAGGCTATTACAGAGGAACCAACTCCAAGATACACAATGGTAATTAGAAAATTACCACTAGTAAAGGGCATACTGATAAATTCATTCACGGTACCTAATCGGATATGTTCTACAAATGCCAAAGTAGTAAATACAATCGTACCGGAAGCAATCATTACAAAGGTCTTCTCCACCGAAGTGAACTCGTCCGTCTTTTGAGCATATACGGAATAGAGACTATAGGAAACTACTGCAATCGTAAGCATTAGATAACCTAAGGGCTGAAAACTGGGTTCTAACCCTTTTACTAGTACAATTACAATTACACCTAGGGAGGTAATTATAATACCTGACACCTGGAATATGCTTGGCTTCTCCTTTAACACAAGTGTCGAACAAAGTAGTGTTACAATAGGGACACAGGCAATAATAGTTCCACTTTCAGAGGCTGTTGTAAGATTAATTCCGACCGTCTCTCCAATAAAATAGATCACGGGATGAAAGGCTGCTATTAATAAAAGCGGTTTTAGGCTTTTGCCTCTAAAGTTGACTTTAATAACTTTGAAACTAATGAGAACTATCATAACAACAAAAGCAAGAACAAATCTCCAGCTCAGTAACGTAACGGACGATACTGAATTTGTAATATTCTTTGTAAACAAATAGCTAAATCCAAAAATCACATCACTTATGATTGCACAAGCAACACCCAACCCTATTTTTTTCTTGTCCATACTGCTCCACTTCTCTATCATTTTATCGTTAAATCATACTTAGTAATAAATGTCCAGCTAAAGAATGAGCTGAACAAATAACAATTTTACACTACTTTTTATAGGAAAGGAACTCTGATCCATCCTCCAAGCTCTTCCATACAAAGGAGTCATCCTCCATAATCATATAACTATGTTTGCTATTTTCCTTAGGAATTGAAACTGATCCGGGATTCATATAAAGATAGCTCTCCATTTTGATACACTTTGGTACATGTGTGTGTCCATTTAGGAGAATGTCTCCCTCCTGTAATGGAGGAAGATTATCTTCATTAAACTTATGTCCATGGGTTGCATAGATAGCTTGTGCTCCATTTATGATAATGGCGTAATCTGCCAGAATCGGAAATTCCAATACCATCTGATCTACCTCGGTATCACAATTACCACGCACACATAGAATTTTATCCTTAAAACCATTCAATAAAGTAATAACTTCCTTAGGTGCATAATCCTTAGGAAGATCATTACGTGGTCCATGGTATAAGATATCTCCAAGTAAAATTAATTTGTCTGCTTTCTCTCTCAAAAAAGCCTCCGTCATTAGCTTGCAATAATAAAGGGAACCGTGTATATCCGAAGCAATCATCAATTTCATATCTTTTTCTCCTTATAATTCTAATAACATTTTTGCTGCCCTAAGTCGTCCACTAAATTGTTCATAGAAGTCAACATCTTCGGTAAATTTCTTGACATAAAAGCTATTTAATATGTACATATTCAAATTCTTAATTAGCTTTTCATCGGTCGCACTCCCAATGACACTTTCGATGTCATTTAAGAAATAGTGCCATTCTATAAGAAATTTTTTGTTCTCTTTATAATCTTTTGTATCGATCCACTTACTAACTTTCACTTTGGTCTTTGCTGTATTACTACATTCATTGCTCTGTAAGAAATATTTAAAATCATGTTTCTCATAATATCTTCCCAGCGGAAATATTCTGCAAATGCCCGGTCGATCCGCATGAACACTACATCTTCCTTGATTAAGAAAGGCACAGCTTTCATTCGTTCCCGACATCTTTAGGTTCGGTAAAATAACACCATCTACCACATTTAACTCAATTTTAT
>JAEWEO010000043.1 GCA_023389295.1 Bacillota bacterium | reverse complement strand
ACTTCTCCTGCCGTGCTCTGTAGTGTATTGCTGTTTCATAGAGAATTTTAAATCATAACGTGGTGGTTTGCAACTTTTTAATATCTTGTTTGTGCCGCCGCTTGGCGGCGGAATGGAGGAAATTATGGAAAAGAAAGCTATCATATTTGATATTGATAATACACTAGTAGACCGTAGAGGTGCATTTTTGCATTTTTGCGATTATTTGATGGAGCGGTATGGTGCTGAATACCCCTATGAGTGCACAAAAGAGGAATTACTTAAGAAAATGATTGAGATTGATGCAGATGGGTACGGAGGAATACATAACTTTATTCCAAAACTCAGTAACGTCTGGAAGTTACCCCATACGATTGAGGAGTTTGTTGAGGAACGAAATACTCTCTTTAGTAAGCTTACCATTCCATATCCGGAAACAATGGAAGTCTTAAAAACCTTAAAAGGAAGATATCAGCTTGGTGTTATAACCAATGGTTTTTCTGAAGTACAAAGAGATAAGATCAAAATGGCCGGTATAGAAGATTATTTTGAAGATATTATCGTATCCGGCGAACAAGAATTTGCAAAACCGGATCCGAGAATATTTTTGCTTAGTTGTGAGCATCTTGGAGTCTCACCGGAGGAAGCAATCTATGTGGGAGATTATTATCCAAATGATGTTGTTGGAGCTGTAGCGGCAAAAATAATGCCCATCTGGATCAATGATGATCCAAATGAGCATACCGAATATCAAGGAATTCGTGTGAATCGTTTAAAGGATATCTTAGATTATCTATAAGACTTATGATAGGAGTGCATTTTGTGACAGCCAGGTGGCTACACCCTCCTCAGTATTCTTACCAATAACCAGATCTGCCTTTGCTTTTAGTTCCGAAACTGCATTGCCGACTGCAATACGGTAATCGCTGGCCTCGAAGAAGGGCAGATCGTTACGATTATCGCCAAAGCATACAATCTTATCAAGTCCCATATGCGTACGTAAAAATTGAACTGCATGGAATTTAGAGGCGTTTTTACTAAAGGTTTCAAGAAACCAGTAATCCGGAGAATAATTGTCTCTATAAAAGGTACAGTTAAGATCCGGTATATTTTCTAAGATATGATAGAGCGGTTCCAGCTTTTGCTTATGGTCCATCAAGGAAAAGTATACCAAAGGCTCTGTTGCCAGAGAGGAGAAATGCTCCACTTGCGTAAAAGGTTTTTTGTATAAATCCACCCGTTCCTTATAAAAATTGTAGAGAGCCTTGCTATTTAAATCTTCATAATATGTCGACATGACACCATTATGAATAGTATAGGCAAAGCCCTTAAGCTTATGCTCCGTAATTACCTCTAACAGCAAATCAATACTTTTCCTTGGAAAGGTTTCTACCTTTATATAATTCTTTTCATTGAGGTCATAAACACATACGCCATTCATTAATACGATGGGTAATGAAATATTTATGTCCTTTAAAATGTGCTTTACCGATGCGATGGTTCTTGCTGTAGCAACGGAGAACAGAATGCCTTCCTCAATTAGTTTATTAATGGTTTGAACGGTATTGCTCGATAATGTAACATTTGGTTGTAGAAGGGTACCATCCAAATCTGAGATGTAGAGTGTTTTCATATAAGCTCCTTAACAGTACTAAAATTTAGGTACTTTACTTTCAAAGGCTTCATAAGCCACAATCATTTTATCGGTCCATAGATCAAATTCAGGATCAGGTCTTTGTAATTCGGGATGTTGTTCAATATATTCTAAGGTTTGTCTAACCCCCTGATCAAAACGAACGGTAGCTCTAAAACCAGGGACCAGACGTTTTAATTTTGAGTTATCAAAGATTACAGAATGGGCTTTGTCTCCCAGCAATCCACCAAAGTAATCTGCGTGTGCCTTTGCTAAAGTATCCGATGGAATATGAACGATCTTTGGTTTAACTCCAAGAGCATCTCCAATAATTTCATAAATCTGGTTCCATGATAGACTCTCATCTGAGGTGATTTGAACTGCTTCACCAATTGCATGAACGTTGCCCATGAGACCAACAAATGCCCTAGCAAAGTCAGTATTATGTGTTAAAGTCCAAAGAGAATTGCCATCGCCATGAATAATAACTTTTTGACCGTTTCGCATACGGTTAATTACGCTATAGTTTCCGTTATTGCCATGAATTGCAAGAGGAACAGCAAAATCACCATAAGTATGACTAGGGCGAACGATAGTAATGGGAAAATTGTTTTTGCGATATTCCTCTATGAGATATTCTTCACAGGCTATTTTGTTGCGAGAATATTCCCAATAAGGATTATATAGTGGTGTACTTTCCGTAATAAAGGGGCTGGAGAGTGGTTTTTGGTAAGCAGATGCAGAACTTATGAAGATATATTGTTTCGTTCTCCCGGTAAATAAGCGGATATCACGCTTAATTGCTTCAGTATCAAAGGCAATAAAGTCTGCAACGACATCAAAAGACATGCCTGATAATTTTTCTTTTACATCTTCTTCATTATGAATGTCTGCCTCAATCATCTTTACACCTTCAGGAACTAAACTGGAACGATTGCCTCTGTTCAGCAAATATAGTTCAAAGCCGGATTTTGGTGCAAGCTCGGTAATAGCGGTACTAATGGTACCGGTACCTCCAATAAATAATGCCTTCTTCATCATAAATACCCCTTCCTTTTTGTTTTGTTGATTCTAGTTCTGAGCAAATTTAACAACGCTATCCTTGATGGGGTCCTTAAAATAGTCCTCGTTAAGAAGACCAAAGATATAATAGTCGGTCATCACATTGACAATAGCCCCTTGCTTTATCATGCCTTCCCTGGTGAAACCAAGCTTTTCGGCAACTCGGACAGAACCGTAATTGTTTGTAAAACAGCGAATTTGAAGACGAGTTAGATCCATTCCTTCAAAAGAAGCTTTAACCATAGCTTGTCCGGCCTCGGGAGCAAAGCCCATGCCCCAATAGTCTTTGTTAATGCGGTAACCGATATCTGCCTGTCTTTTAAGACGAAAATCATATAGTACGATTTCCCCAATGACTTTATGGGTGTCTTTTAATTCCATCAACCAGGTCAGTTCACGGCGAGCTTTGTATTCTTTCATAGTAGCATTAAAATGATAGTCCAATTTGATTTTTTTCTTTGGACGTCGTCTTCCACTCACATCCTGAGATTCATCGTAGACTCCCCAATAGCGGTAAACACTATAATCATTAATAAATTCTAAGCTATCCCGGCCATCCGATTCACTATCGGTTATTTGTCGTAAAATCAAGCGATTTGTCTCCAAACAGGGTAATTCCGTGAAATATTCATCATAGCCCATAAGCTTTCTCCCTCCATTCTTGATTGGCTAATTTCGTCCTATTTCTATTATCTTACATACGAGGGAAATTATCAATATCAGGAAAAGAGGTTTTTCGTTAGAAATTATAGAAATTGGTTTTCAATGAATATTTTTAAACCAATGGCGATTAAAATGAAACCACCCACAAATCTTGCCCTTACTCCTAAAAGGGAACCGAATTTCTTGCCGATATAGACACCGAAACCACACAAAAAGAAAGTGATGACACCAATTAAAAGAGAGGAAGTGACTATATTAATGTCTAAGACAGCCAAACTGATACCGGCAGCAAGAGCATCAATGCTTGTAGCGATCCCTTGTAAAATCAAATTCTTTGGTGTAAAGATGTTCATGATGGTACAAGTACCTTCCGTGCTTTTCCAATCTTTTATGGCTTCCGTTAACATATTGGCACCAATTGCACCTAGTAGTATCAGTGCAACCCAGTGTTGAAAACGACAAATAAATTCTGCGAAGGTGGTGCCAAGGGTAAAACCTATTAGAGGCATTAGTCCTTGAAAAAAGCCAAAGAAAAGAGCAGTTTTAAGAGCGTCCTTTTTCGTGACCCGGTGACTTACGATACCATTTGTTACAGCAACGGCGAAGGCATCAGCAGATAGGCCGAGGGCGAGAAGAATAAGTGTTAAAAGATCCATGGTAGGCAATATCCTTTCTGATCTACATATTATACTAAATGAATAGAGTGTGGATATATCTTCTTTGGAATAGGTTGACTGACATAAAAAAAGCTCATGTATGGTCTGACAAAAACCACACATGAGTCTCGTTCATTAAGGCAAGCCAGATTTCCGACGAAATCAATATGTTGACTTGTCACATACTATAAAGTATGCAAACTACTCCCTCACTTAGTACAGCTTTTAAAATTTAATTATGATTGTATCATGTAAAGAATCTTTAATCAAGATTTTTTTGCTATTTTCACTTTTTAACTTGAACACATCCATTAAAAAGTGCATAATAGAATAATTATGAAAATCTAAATTCTTCCCATTACGTACTTCATCCAAGCACTACGTTTTATAGTGCTTTGCGAAAGGCGTGTTGCGAGTAAACTATGTTTATTGGGAAGTATATGGGAGGAATTATTGAAACAAAGGAAAGAGGTACTAAAATGTCACTTGTATTAACAGCTTTTAATCAAATCATTATCATGTTTCTCATGATTTTAGTAGGTGTTCTGTGCTACAAAATTAATTTAATTGATAAGGAGACAAACAAAAAATTAGCAGATATTGTACTGATGCTGGTAAATCCTATCGTTGTTTTTGTTTCCTATCAGCGTGAATTTGAAGTTAATTTGCTGAAGGGTTTGCTTATATCCTTTGGTTTAGCAATCATTACTCATTTCTTCGGAATCATTTTGTCAATGTTGGTTCTTAGAAAGAAAAATCATGAAAAGGATATTTCCATAGAACGCTTTGCAGTAATCTATTCCAATTGTGGTTTTATTGGATTTCCACTCGTGGGTGGTATTTTTGGAAGCGAAGGGGTATTTTATATGACTGCATACATGACCATTTTTAATTTGGTTGTATGGACTCACGGGATGATAACGGTATCCGGTAAGACGGATCGAAAGTCAATCATGAATGCACTTCTTTCCCCATCGGTAATAGCAACGGTCTTAGGGTTTATTCTATTTGCTTGTAAAATTATACTTCCTGATGTTATGGTGGACACCCTCAATAATATTGGAAATATGAATACCCCTTTAGCGATGTTAGTAGCAGGTGTGACAATGGCACAAACTAATTTCCTTCAGCTATTAAAGAAAGTAAGAATTTATTACATAACATTTTTTAAACTAATCTTTATTCCACTTTCTATGCTTTTCTTATTTAGTTTCTTTGATATTCCGAGAGTGGTATTAATTACATCAATATTAGCAGCCTCCTGTCCTGCAGCGGTTACTATTAATCTCTTTGCATTAAAATTTGACAAAAACTATTTGTATGCGTCTGAATTATTCGCAGTAACTACAATGTTATCAATTGTAACCATACCACTAGTTATGGTAATTACACATTTATTGATTTAATCCTTGGGGTATTTACCGAAAACACAGATTATACCTTGCGTAAAAAGGTAGAATCGTAGTAGAATGTACTGTGAATATATTTTTACGGTATTACACTTTATTATGAAGTAATTTCTAGATGGTTGTGAAAGTCGTAAACTTTAGGTATTCAATACACAATCTAAATAGTTTTTCAATTATCTTAAAGGTATGTGTGGGAAGCACTATTCATTTGCAAAAGCAAAAATAGAATGAAATGTGCCGGTGTAATGAAGTATTACATCAAAAGAAATTATCGGATCAAGAGTATAAAGGAGTTTTAGTAAAATGAATAACTATGTAATCGTTAGTGATGCAACACTTGATTTACCGGCGAATATCATCGAAGAATTTGATATACAGGTAATTCCTATGGGACTTAGCATCGATGGGACTGAGTATTCCCATTACCCGGACGAAAGAGAACTTTCTATTGAAGATTTTTACGGTAAATTAAAAAACGGAGCAACATCTCAGACCACTCAGATTACTCCTATAATATTTATGGAATACTTTGAAGATATCTTAAAACAGGGCAAAGATATCCTATATATAGCATTTTCCTCTGGTCTTAGCGGAACTTATCATACCTCTTTGATGGTAATTCCTGAGTTAGCTGCTGAGTATCCAGAGCGTAAAATCTATAGTGTAGATTCTTTAAGTGCTTCTATCGGAGAAGGATTGTTGGTTTATCATGCTGCACTTCAAAAGAAAAAAGGACTTACTATAGAAGAATTAAGAGACTGGGTAGAGCAAAACAGGTCTAAGTCCAAGCATTGGTTTACGGTAAAGGATCTTTATCATCTGAAACGTGGTGGGAGAATATCTTCCATTGAAGCCTTCGTTGGTACCGCTTTAAAAATCAGGCCGGTATTAAGT
>JAEWEO010000305.1 GCA_023389295.1 Bacillota bacterium | reverse complement strand
AATGATATTACTGTAGAGGAAGCAATGTTTCTTTATCACCAAGATCTAGCAGAACTTTCTGCTGCGGCAAATGACATTAGAAAGCATTTTTGCAAAAATATATTTGATATCTGTACGATCATAAACGCCAAAAGTGGGCGTTGCTCAGAGGATTGCAAATACTGCGCACAATCAGCACATTACAAAACAAACTGTGAGGTATACCCGCTGCTTTCTGATGAGGAAATATTAGAAGATGCAAAACATCATGAAAGTCAGGGCATATTACGATATTCTCTTGTTACATCTGGTAAAGGTCTCTCGGATGTTGAAGTGGATAAAATATGTAAGGCGACAGAGAAGATTAAAAATGAATGCTCGATAAAAGTATGCGGTTCCTTTGGCCTACTAACGCATAAACAATATAAGAGATTATACAACACCGGTCTTACCCGAATTCACAACAATTTGGAAACCTCCAAGGAGTATTTTCCTAAGATGTGTACTACCCATAGCTTTGAAGATAAGTTAGAAGCGATTACAAACGCTCATCAAGCAGGTATGAGTATTTGCAGCGGTGGGATATTTGGCATTGGCGAAAGTGTAGAGGATCGTATTTCTCTGGCTTTTTCATTAGAAAAATTAGGAATAAAAAGTGTGCCAATTAACTTACTAAATCCCATTAAAGGCACCCCCTATGAAAACAACATTCCACTTTCATCAGATGAGCTTTGTCGTATTGTGGCAGTATATCGTTTTGTTATGCCGGATGCTTTTATCAGGCTTGCCGGTGGTAGAGGTCTGCTTGCTGACAAAGGGAAAGCATGTTTTCTTTCCGGTGCAAATGCCGCTATCTCAGGAGATATGCTCACCACCTCTGGAATTACTGTTGAAAGTGATATGCAGATGATAAAAGAGCTTGGATTTGAGGTGGAATTAGTAAATGAATAAAGGATTATTTATTACAGGTACAGGTACTGATGTAGGGAAAACATACATAACTGCTTTGCTAATTAAAAAATTACGAGAACACGGAACAAATTGCGGATATTATAAAGCAGCAATTAGTGGTGCCAATAGCATAGGAGAGAGTGATGCTGGATATGTAAACCGTATGGCCAAGATCAATCAAGTGGAAGAAACATTGCTTTCTTATCTTTATAAATCCCCAGTTTCACCGCACCTTGCAGCTCAAATAGAGGGAAATCCCGTAGATATTCATAAGGTTTACGACGATTATCTGAAGGTATGTAACACATATGATCGCGTTGTCGTAGAGGGAAGCGGTGGTATAGTCTGCCCCATACGATTTGATGAAATAGAGCAGATTATGCTTTATGACATTGTAAAGCTTCTAAATATCCCTTCGCTTATTGTTGCAGACGCAGGCCTTGGAACCATCAATTCAACTGTTCTCACAATTGAATATTTAAAACAACGAAAACTACCTGTTGCAGGTGTAATTCTAAACCATTATTGCGGAAACCGGATGAAGCAGGATAACATTAAAATGATAGAGCAGCTAACTAATATCAAGGTGATAGGCACAGTAGAAGAGAATGCCACTTCACTGGATATGGAAGTTGAACACATCGTTTCATTATTTGAATGTGGAGGGCTTGTATGAACGATTTACAAAAGCGTGATTTAAAGCATGTTTGGCATCCGTGTTCCCAAATGAAGGATTATGAAGAATTACCCCCAATTACCATTGACCACGCAAAAGGGGTATATCTATATGATATTGATGGCAAAGAATATATTGATATTGTAAGCTCATGGTGGTGTAATTTACTCGGTCATTGTAATTCTCAAATAAATGAAAGCATGAAAGCACAGCTCGACACACTGGAGCATGTTATTTTTGCAAATTTTACCCACGAGGGCGCCGTTACTTTGTGTGAGGAGTTAGTAGAAATTCTCCCAAAAGGTTTAACCAAGTTCAATTTTTCTGATAATGGTTCGGCATCTGTGGAATGCGCATTAAAAATGGCTTTTCAGTATCAATATCAATCAGGAAAACCAGAGAAAACACGCTTTTTCTGCCTATCCGAAGGGTATCATGGAGAAACCATAGGTGCATTATCCGTTGGTGCAATGGATTTGTATGCAAAAATATACAAACCGATGTTAATGGATACGATTCAAATTGAAGCACCGGATTGTTATCGCTGTCCGTATCAAAAAGATCGAGATAATTGCAACTGTGAATGCTTTGAAAAAGCAGAACTTTCTTTTGAAAAATATGCAAATGAAACAGCTGCAATGATTGTGGAGCCATTGTTACAAGGTAGCGCCGGTATGAGAATTTATCCACCGCTTTATTTAAAAAAGCTAAGAGAAATGTGCGACCGATATGATGTACTGCTGATCGCCGATGAAATTGCAACCGGATTTGGAAGAACAGGCAAAATGTTTGCATGTGACCATGCAGGTATTTCACCTGATATTATTTGCTTGTCAAAAGGGCTTACCGGCGGTTATATGCCTATGGCCCTCACCGTTACAACGCAAAAGATATACGATGCCTTTTATGCTGATTACAGCGATGGTAAGGCATTTATGCACAGCCACACCTACAGTGGAAATCCACTCGGGTGTTCAGCGGCTCTTTCTGTACTTAATATTATGAAAAATCAAAAGATTTTAGAAACCGCCAACGAAAATGCCGTATATTTAACCAGTCGAATGAAAGCAATGTTTGAAACACATAAAAATGTGGGTGAAGCCCGCTCAATCGGACTGATAAACGCAATTGAGCTGGTGGAAGATAAAGTCTCAAAAAAAGGTTTTGATAGTAAGCTTCGAATGGGCTATGAAATTTATAAAGAAGCTTTAAAGCGTGGACTTGTTTTAAGACCCCTAGGAAATGTTTTATATTTTAACCCACCGCTTACCATTACAAAAGATGAGCTTGACAGAGCTATGGAAATTGCATACACAGCACTCATTAGTGTGCTTTCATAAGATTACAATTAAATACTGCATCTAAAGAAAGTCTGGTAAAACATAGAAAAGAAAATATTATTTTGAAGAGGCCTTATAGGTTCATAATAACGAATAAAAGCTATATAACTTAATTTAATGTTGTATAGCTTTTATTCGTTATTAATAAAACTCCTTCATTACTTCTACTTCTTGGAATTTAATTCATAAGGATATTGTATGGCTTTCAGCTATTATTTTTCTATATTTAGCTTGTATCAATATACCATATTATAGTAATATATATGTAGATTTACATTTATTGTATCTCTAAATCTTTGATTAATATTGGTAAAGATATTATGTAATGTTATTAATAGGAATAACTGTGTTTGTTAATCAGGACGGGTGGATTTCTTAGTAATAAAATTATCAGTATAAATTTTACATAATAATCACATTTATTGTAAAATAATATGTTAGGCGGTGAGAGAGATGCTTTATAATATAAATCGAAAAGTAAGTTATATCAGTATTTTAATACCTATAGTCGCATTATTGTGTGGATGCACCCAGCAGGATACTGAAGATTCCCAAAGGGATACTCCCATAGAACATACAGTTACAAAGTTACCCGACCCCACTAAAGATGAAGCTGACATGGAAATGATCCAAACTAATGAAAGTAATTTGATTATTTCCATCACTCCCTCTCCGGTACCGACATTAATCCAAGAGGAAGATGCGGTCAGTAGTATTGAGGAAGGTGTAGTCAACTCTCCTAAGATAATTGTTAAGAAGAGTGAGCGCCTCTTGGAGTTATGGGATGGAGATCGCCTTTATGGCAGTTATTCCATTGGTTTAGGCTGGGAGCCTATTGGAGATAAAAAGAAAGAAGGAGATGGACGTACTCCACAAGGAACATATTATGTCTGTACAAGAAACGAAAACAGTAGATTCTATCTATCCTTAGGCGTTTCCTATCCGAACAAAGAGGATGCTAAGGAGGCGCTTGATGAGGGAACAATCGATCAAAGCACCTTTGAGGAGATTGCCGATGCTATCGATAATCAATCCCAACCACCATGGTATACCGCCATGGGTGGAGAGATTATGATTCACGGTATGGGTGGGGAATCAGACTGGACTGCGGGATGTATCGCCGTAAATAATGAGGTTATGGACATTCTATGGGAATTCTGTCCAACAAAGACACCTATTATCATTGAACCGTAAAAGAACCATCTCAAAGGTATTTTTCGAAGTCACTTACGTGACTTTATATTAGAGGAGGAGAAGTGTTGTGAAAAACAAGTATCCGATATTTTTACTCTTATTAAGTTTATCCCTCATAATACTTTGTGGTTGTCAAAATGAAAATGAACAACTCTATAAGGAATTTACGAACAACCCTGATAATGTAATAAATAACCAAACCAATGACATATCAGAAGATGCTATAGGAGAAGATGAGAAGGTAAATGAAGCTTTATCCGGCGAATTAAAAATATACGTTAGCGATATTAATTATAACATTTATGACAAACATCTTATTGGAGAATTCAATAAAATATATCCTAATGTGCAGGTGACTGTAATAGGTCAGGAGGGTATTAAGAGTGGCGAGGAATATACGACGAAAGCAACTGTAGCATTAATGAGTGGTACAGCCGGGGATATTATTGAACTTTTTTTACTGCCATACTTTAAATTGGCACAGAATGATTTATTGGAAAATTTATATCCTCATATGGAAAATGATCCGACCTTCCAAAAAGAAGACTACTATACCAATGTTTTTGAAGCGCTAGAGTATCAGGATAAATTATTTTGCATACCTCAAGGTTTTAATTATGATTGCTACCGTTTTAATAAGACTTTGCTTGAACATAATAATATTGACGTATCCCAATTTGAAGCAGTAATTTATAAAAATATTTTTAATCTATATCATCAGATTGCAAAAAATGATGAAGATTTGATTTTATCGCGAATGATATCACAAATTGATATAGAAACCAATGAATATGTCAGTTTCTTTGATGAAAAGAATAATACATCAAATTTTAATTCTTCGGAATTTATCGGATTTCTAAACGAAATGAAGAGTATCCCATGGCAGGAAATCACACCAGACAAACGATATTATGATGATTATCGTATTACATTAGAAAGTAATGAGCTATGTAGTCACTTTATTTCATACTATAATAATCCAAGAAATTCAACTGTATTTGATTCTTTAGCAATGACAGCTGCAGTACCTTCATCAGCCTCGAATGGAGATAAGCCTTTCTGGACTGGAACCACTCCATTAGCTATAACTTCAGCATCACAGAATAAAGAACTTGCATGGCTGTTTATCCGTTTTTGTATTGAAGAAAGAAAAATTGAGGATTTGGATTTGGGTAATACGTATTTTATAGATGGTTATCCAATTAACAGAAAAAACACATTAAAGCAGTTAGAAAAAGCCTTTGGTCCCGGGCATGAAGAGGAGATTGCTAAGATCGATCAATGGAATTTGGAAAGAAACTGTACTAATATCAGAGCTGCTAATAACTATCTGCTTTTTGCTATCAAAGAAATAACGGATGAGTTTTATGCCGGTAGAATAACCGCAAAGGAATGTGCAGTAC
>JAEWEO010000280.1 GCA_023389295.1 Bacillota bacterium | reverse complement strand
TATTGACATACGAAAACCACAATGATAATATCATACTAATTTGATATGAATATAAGGAATAGAGAAGTAAATCTAAAGAAGAACAGGATTTAAGCAGTAGTGTATGTGGCCATAGATATGTGCATATGTATGTAGTTTTTATTGTTTTAATATTAGATGCCTCTCATTTTAATTTGCAAGTAAAAATAATACTTGGATTAAATTCTGATTTGATATTGTGAATCTGATTAGCGAGAAGCATTTATGTTTCTCGCTTTTTAATATTCAGATAGAAAAGAGCGATTTTTAAGTTTTGATAAAAGGAGGTTTCATGTGCGCATAAAAGAATTTATCAAAAAAAACGGATACCGATGTCGATGTAGAAAACAAAAAAAGAGAAGATAGTGAAAAATATGAAAATATAAATATTAGGAAATGAGGGAGCTTAATTATGATAAAAAATAAAATAATGAAACTTTTAGCAGTAATACTGGCAATTGGTACATTGGTGACTGGATGTGGTTCATCAAAGGGGAGTACAGAAATCTCTGGTAAAGGAGACATAGAGGAAGTAAAGACAATTTATGCTGCTACAGGCGGAAGCCCAAGTCCTTACATAACGGTAAATGAAGAGAATGAACTCTCTGGATATGATATAGAAGTATTGCAACATGTATTTAATAAACTTCCACAGTATAAGCTGGAGTTTGTAATAGCAGATTTTGGCGCAGTATTAACAGGTCTTAGTAGCGGGAATTATCAGATTGCAGTGAATAATTTTGGATATAGAGCGGAACGAGCTGAAACATACTATTATTCCTATCCTTACGATAAAACAACGTATGTGTTCATTCAGAGAAAGGGCGATGAACCTTTAACCTCATTCCAAGATGTAGCTGATCGAGGATATGATATTGAGGCGGGCGCAGGGGTTAATATAACCAATGCGATTGAAAAATGGAATGAGGAGAATCCTGATTCAAAGATATCTATTACTTACACAGATGCTGATTTATCCGTCGTATTTCAGCACATTGAGGATGGCTCTACAGACTTTCGTATCGATGATCTTCCAATCTATCTAGCATATCAGGAAGAATTCGGTTTTGAAGGATTGGATAAACATCCGATCTCTGACGAGGAAACAGCAAGAATATCTACTTCATTAAATGCGTATTTCTTATTACCAAAAGATGAAGAAGGTGCAAAGCTTCGTGAAGAAGTAAATGAAGTTTTAAAAGAACTAAGGGAAGATGGTACTTTGCTTGAGCTTTCACAGAAATATTTCGGCGCAGATCAGGTACCGGATGAATCTGATTTTGAAACCACTTTAAATTAATAATTATATGGCATTGTAGATTTCTACAATGCCATATAAAGCTAATATATAAGATTATATACGAGAATGTATTTGGATGAAACAAAGGGCATAAGCTAAAAAATAATTGAGGAGGATATGTTATGGCAGATTATGATTACGAAATTGTAAATGGACGAAAAATTCGCATTCGTCCGCTTGAAGTTGTATCAGAAGTAGATGAAAATGGATATTTTAATAGACAGCCAAATCATTTTACAAAAGGATTTGGGGAGGGGGAAAACATTGTAAAGTCAGGAAGATACAGACTTGTGTGGGCAAAAATTTGCCATTGGTCAAACAGGGCTTCTATAGTAAGAGAGTTGCTCGGGCTAGAGGATGCTATCAGTGTAAATATGGTAGATTTTTATGAACATGGAAAAAATCTTGGTTGGGAATTTGTTTATGATGAAAATCATATTGATCCAGTTTTGAATATTCAGTTTTTAAGTGAGGCTTATTACAAAGCAGATAATGAATATGTAGGGCGTACCACAGTTCCGGCACTTATAGATATAGAGACTGGAAAAGTCGTCAACAACGATTATCATAAATTGACAAATTATCTTGAAGTTAATTTTAAACCTTTTCACAAAGAAGGCGCACCAGATTTATATCCGGAAGAACAAAGAGAAAAGATAGATAAATTAAATGACTGGCTCTTTGATAATGTTAATAATGGTGTATACAAAACAGCATTTGCTAGAACAAAAGAAGCTTATTGGGATGCATATTACGCGTTTTATGCAGCGCTTGATATTTTAGAGGAACGTTTAGAAAATCAAAGATTTCTATTTGGTGATTATGTGACGGATAGTGATGTCAGACTATTTGTGACACTTTCACGTTTGGACATTCGATATACGCATCAGTTAGGACATACGAAGCATCCTTTGTTTACTTACAAGAATTTATGGCCTTATTCGAGAGATTTGTACCAGATTCCAGAATTCAAGAAAAATACATATTTTAAAGATTTTGCAAAGCCAGATAATAAAAAAAGTGGCAGGTTAATGGAGACATTCAATGCAAGATTTTTAGATGAAATTAATTTTGATTCTTATTGGGGTGCACCACATGACAGGGCGCATCTGAGTAGTGATCCGGGGAATAAATTTAAAGTAGAAAGGTTGGAGAAATAATATGGCTGAACATATTGAGGTAAATGGGAAACGGATACGTGTCAGACCGACGGAAACAGTAAGCGAATTAGATGAATACGGTAATTTCCATCGTCAACCCAATCATTTTACAAAAGGATTTGGAGATGGGGAAAATCCAGTGGAAAAGGACCGATATATCCTGTTTTGGGCAAAAGGGTGCCATTGGTCAAACAGAGCTTCCATTACAAGGGAACTACTTGGTCTTGAGGATACGATTAAAGTGGAAATCGTTGAATGGGGGCGTGAAGATTATGGGAAACCTCTCGGTTGGGAGTTTGCTAATTCACCAAATCATATCAATGCAGAGACAGGTGCACAGTTTCTGAGTGAATTGTACTATAATGCAGATCCTACTTACGAAGGACGCGCTACGGTACCCTCATTTGTAGATTACAAGACTCAGAAAGTGGTAAACAATGATTATCATAAGTTAACGAATTATTTGGAAGTTGATTTTAAACCATTTCACAAGAGGGGGGGCCCGGATTTATATCCAGAGGTACTTCGAGAGAAGATCGATAAGTTAAACTGGTGGCTTTTTGACAATGTGAATAACGCAGTATACCGGGCGCAGTTTGCACAATCTCTGCAGGCATTTTCTGATGCGTATGAGACATTCTTTGCCGGACTTGAGGCAATGGATAAGCGCCTTGAACATAGTCGATTTTTATTTGGTGATTATGTAACGGATAGTGATATTAGATTATTCGTTACACTTGCCAGATTTGACGTGTCTTATTCAAAAAATATCGGACCTTGCAAGCAGAGACTGGTGGATTATAAAAATCTGTGGGCCTATGCAAGAGATTTGTATCAGATTCCTGCATTTCATAAGAATACATATTTTAAGGATTTTGCAGCTTCAAAAAGAAGCGCTCAGGAAGATAAGAGTTATTTGAAGTCTACCTATTATGATATTGTCATTCCGAATACGGATTTTGATGCCATATGGAAAACACCAACAGGAAGAGAAGTACTAAGTAAGGATCCCGCAAATAAATTTTTGTTAGAAAAATAAACTTAAGGAAAGAGGGATGATGATGGAAACAATTAGAGTAACGAAGGAATGGCAAAGAGCTGGAGTTCATTCTGTAAGGATACAGGCAATGTGCATTGGGTATAAAATACCGATGGAACAAGAGTTTGAAGGTGATACACCAGAGGAAACATACATATTAGTACTGGATGGGATCTATCCGGTATCTACCTGTAGACTACATTACTTAGATGAAAAGACTGGTCAGATCGAACGTGTAGCGACATTGAAAGAGTATCGTAAGCAAAATTATGGACGTGCGGCAATACTGGAAGCAGAAAAGTGGATGCAAGAAAATGGGGTTTCCAAAATCATCATCAATTCCAGACAAGAAGCAGTTGGGTTTTATGAAAAACTAGGGTATGTGCCAGATTACACGAAGGTGTCAGGAACTGGTGACTTTAGCTGTGTGCAAACGAGCAAAAATTTAAATGTACCTGTGGAGGAGAAATAGATGGCAAAATTATTTGATTTCAGAGCAGTATTGAAACAAATTCCTGAAATCTTAAGATATCTTCCCGTTACCTTACAACTGGCGATTATCTCTATGATATTGGGGTTACTGCTAGGACTTCTTATCGCAGTTGTTAAGATGAAGAAGATTCCAGTTGCAAGTCAGATTGCGAATATCTATGTGTCTTTCATTAGAGGAACGCCGATAATCGTACAGCTCTATATTGCTTATTTTGGAATTCCTATATTATTTAAATATATGAATATGGAATATGGAACTAGTTTTGAGATAAATTCGATTTCGGGAATTGTATGCGCTATCTTAGTACTCTCCATTAATGAATCTGCCTATAATGCAGAAATTATTAGAGCGGCGCTTTTATCGGTAGGAAGGGGACAGATAGAAGCAGCAAGTGCCCTTGGTATGACTTATTTTCAGTCACTGAGACGAATTATATTGCCGGAAGCAATTGTGGTAGCGCTGCCTGGTATAGGAAACTCCTTCATTGGCCTCATCAAAGGAACATCTCTTGCGTTTACCTGTGCTGTTGTAGAGATGACAGCACAGGGGAGAATTATTGGCGGAAGAAGTTATCGTTATTTTGAGGTATATGTTTCTCTCGCACTGATTTATTGGCTTATTACAATTATTATTGAACAGCTAATTAAATTTCTTGAGAAAAAAGCACAGATACCAGATAAGGTGGAAACCATTAAAAAAGTAAGTCCTACGGTTATTATAGCGGGAGAGGTGATAGACAAGTGATTGAAGTAAAAGGTTTAAGTAAGCGATACCAGGATAATGTTGTACTGGATGATGTTAATCTGACCATTCACAAAGGAGATGTTGTAGGTATTATTGGACCTTCCGGGACAGGAAAATCAACATTGCTTCGCTGTATCAATCAGTTAGAAGTACCTGAATGCGGAGAAATCATTATAAATAGTAAGACGATTGACCTGGCTAAGAAAAATAGAAAAGATATATTAGAGCTTCGAAAAGATACTGGTATGGTATTTCAAAAATTTAATCTTTTTAAAAATAAAACTGCGATGGAAAATGTAATGGAAGGTTTGATGATCGTTCAGAAAAAAAGTAGAAAAGAAGCAAGAAAAATTGCCGAGTTTGAACTTGAAAAGGTTGGGATGTCTGATTGGGCGAACCATTATCCTAAGCATATGTCTGGCGGTCAACAGCAGAGGGTGGCGCTAGCTCGTACACTTGCCATGAAACCACAGCTCTTACTTCTTGATGAACCAACATCTGCGCTTGATCCTGAATTGGTAGGTGAAGTACTTGAAGCTATCAAAAAAGTCGCCAAAGAGGGCTTTACTATGCTTCTAGTATCACATGAGATGAATTTTGTACGTCATGTAGCAAATCGAGTCATATTCCTTGATGGTGGGCATATTGTAGAAGATGGTACTCCACGTGAGATTTTTGAACATCCTAAAAACCAGAGGACCAGGGAGTTTTTTGCAAAAATGCACTTAATGAACCAGTCGGAGTATAGTATTTAGAAAGAAAAGTGGGGGATTATGAGGTTGACAACCCCGTGAGTTTTATGAGAAAAGGTTATTTTATAGTTTATTATATTGTTATATTGTGATAAAATGTAATAGGAATTTAGTAGACAAAAGTAGTAGAAATTATTGGGTAAAAATAAGTAGTGCAGAGAGATGGGGTAGAATAGACCATAGTGGAATGTAAATACGTTCATTCTTGCTCTTGAAAATGATAACGGAATCGTTAGAATAGAACCATAGTGGAATGTAAAAGAATAAGCTCTTATAATTGTATCTAAGAATTGTGCTATTAGAATAGAACCATAATGGAATGTTAAGAAATGAGATTTTGAGAACTTAAGATGAAAATCTGCTTGATAATAGGAATCATTAGAAAAGAGGTTAACTTTATGCAACTAGGAATTACAATCCCATTACAGAAATATTTAAAATTAAAAGCGCCATCCTATGGTGAGCCAACGGATCTATTTTTCTGCTGGGAGTTACATGTTATTCGCTATCAAGGG
>JAEWEO010000291.1 GCA_023389295.1 Bacillota bacterium | reverse complement strand
ATTACGATGAAACCAAAGGCAGAATCTTCCATGGTGTGTTCTTCGGGTGCCCAACCGCCCCAAGGGTTGCCACAGTCTGCGTTATTTACTTTTTTATATTTTGTTCCTACTACCATCTTAGGTTCATAGTTATTCATAAGGTATAGTGTAACATCAAGTGAATGTGTTCCGATATCGATTAACGGACCACCACCTTGTTCAAATTCATTTAAGAATACACCCCAATTCGGAGTTCCTCTTCTTCTAACTGCAAATGCTTTTGCAAAATAAATATCACCCAGATCACCGCGATCAATTACATCCTTCAAATAGGTTGCTTCTGGTTTATGTCTATGTTGATAACCAATGGTAAGCTTCTTACCGGTCTCTTTCGCTGCCTGAACCATCCTTCTAGCATCTTCTGCTGTCTTAGCCATAGGCTTCTCACACATAACATGTTTTCCTGCATGTAAGGAATCAATGGAAATAGGTGCGTGGGAACGATTTGGTGTGCAGACATGAACTACTTCGATTTCCGTATCCTTTAAAAGTTCCTTATAGTCTTCATAAACCTTAGCATCCGGTGTTCCATACTGAGCCTTTGCTTCTTCTGCCTTTGATATATCTATATCACAGAATGCTACCATTTCTACATCACTTAGTTTGCTAAGAGAAGGCATATGTTTGCCATTGGCAATACCTCCACAACCAATAATTCCAATTTTAATTTTCTTCTCCATCGTTTTGATACTCCTTTTAAAAATTTTTAGTAAAAAATCATAAAAACAAGTAACCTTTCATTACTTAACATAGCATAAATGTGAATAGCATGATATAATTTATTTACAAAAAAATATCAATAATTTGTCATCGGAGGATAGCCTTGGAGAAGACCTATTATATTGAATCAAAAGATATGTATGAAAACATTCCTTTACAGTTTAGTACGCATATTCAGGAAGCCATTGGCCCACAAAACATGGTACAAGCCCATATTCATAATTATATTGAAATTATTTATGCCTTATCCGGGAAGTATCAGATTTTCTTAAACAATGAAAATTACAACTTTTGTGAGGGAGATATGGTACTTATTAATTCCAACGAAATACATAACATTCTGTCCTTATCGGAAGGTAGCAATCGTTATATCGTTATCAAGTTTGAACCTGAGATTCTCTATACAACTACTCAATCTCTCTTTGAGATGAAATATGTAATGCCTTTCATTCTAACGGAATCTACTCACCAGAAGGTGTTCCTTAAGGAGGATCTTGATAGAACAGTAATTCCAGGTCTCATTTATGGGATTAGCAAGGAATTTGCTGATAAACATTATGGATATGAACTGGCAATCAGAGCAAATATCTACAATCTATTTCTCCTAATTCTTCGCAGGTGGAATGAACAAAATGTGGATTTAAATATTGAAAAAGAGATGAATAAAGATATGGTCAAGAAGTTTCAAAACGTGTTCGACTATATCGAAGATAATTACCAGCAAGATATCACCGCATATGATATGGCTCTGCTATGCAATTTAAGCTATAGTTATTTCTCAAGATTATTTACCAAAATTATGAAACGCAACTTTCGTGAGTACTTAAACTATATTCGCATTACAAAGTCAGAGCGTCTTTTAACCTTAACTGATCTTAATATTACAGAGATTGCAATGCAAGTAGGTTTTTCTACTTCCAGCTACTTCATCCAACAATTTAAGTATTATAAGCACATTTCTCCAAAACAATATCAGCTAAGATTCAAAGAACATTAGAACCTATTTAATCGTCTATCAAAAATATGATATTCATACTTACGTTTAGTCTTTCTCCAACAAGATATAATCGATTGAAAATTTTAAAGAATACCTTAGTATCATCATATTTTTGTGTTATCATTGTCACGTATCTACTTTTATTTAATGATTAAGGATGAAACAATGAATGTTACAGAACACCTAAGGGAGATATTAAAACAAATCCCCGAACTACCAGGAATTTATAAAATGCTGGATGCGGATAGAAATATTATTTATATTGGGAAAAGTAAATTTTTAAAAAAACGTGTTCGCTCCTATTTTACCAATTCGAATAAATGGGAAAAAGTCGCTGTGATGGTCACAAGAATTCAGGATATTGAGTATATCGTTACCGACACCCATTTAGAAGCTAGGTTATTAGAATGCAAATTAATTAAAGAATACCAGCCTCGGTTTAATGCTCAAATGAAGAATGATAAACGCTACATTTTTATTAAAATTGATACCTATAATCCATTTCATTCCATATCTGTCGTAAATCAAAGAGATAGTGATTGTATTGGCCCCTTTCGCAGCAAGTATTCTATGGAGGATTTCTTAAAGAGGCTCAAAAGCTTCTATCCTATTACGAAGGAACAAAGTAATTATGTATTTGAGTACCATCTCTTTCCTGTAAAAATGGACAAGGATACCTTTGAGAAGAATCGCCTTGTTTTACTTGACCTTTTTTCCTCGGGTGATAATATTCTTTCTCTAATTGATACACTTCAAGGAAAGCTAGAGGAAGCTGCTGCCTCCTATCGTTTTGAAATGGCTACTGTATACCGAGATTTGATAAATAGCTTTTCTATGATTCAATACTGCTTAGATCGTCACAATCACTTAGCGTCCAAAGATCTTCTATTAAAGTTGCCACTTATGGAGGGTTACAAATTATTTTATATTTCAGATAGTTATATCATTCATAGCGAGATCGTTTCCGTATTAACCAAGAAAGCGATAAAAGACTTCCTAAAGGAAAGTCAGATAAAAAAGAAAGTCTTTCCCTTTGACCAAAATAGTGAAAAATCCCATATGGATTACCGGGATATACTTTATTCCGAACTATCAGATCTACCGGAGGAAATGGTGGAACTTCTCTGATTACAAAGAGTCAGCTTGCGAAACTCGAGCCCTCTAGCTGATTACGAAGCAATAAATTTCTTTCCGCGAGTCACGTATCTACGGAGTATTATTATTTTATAGGAGAAACTTTCCTATACGATAAAATAGGGCTTCCCTAATAGAGCGATTAGGCGAAGCCCTTCCTTTTAATTTTTTATGTTAATATCTCTACATCTTTTTGATTTCTGCTACTATTTCATTCACGGCAGCTTCCGCTTGCGGTAAATACCCCAGTCGGTCAAAAAATCCATGCATCATACCGTTATATCGAATTACTCTTACCTCTACCTTCGCTTCTCTTAAGCGCTTCGCATAGAATTCACCTTCCAGTCGTAGCCCATCATATTCAGCTAACAAAAGTACCGTCCTACAAAGTCCCTCTTTATCCCCAAATGCAGGGCTGATGTAGGGATTGGTAATGTCTTCTCTTCCCCCGACATATACTCTCTCATCTCCATCATTTGATTCATCGGAACCAATGTGGGTAAGCATGGGCAAATATTCCTTCTCTTCTTCTGCAATAGTAAAAGCATCCAGTCTTCTTTCATATCCAGGTAATTTATGATTTGTAAACGTCAGCTTGGGATAAAGTAAGGTCTGTAACCGAAGATACTTGGTTCCCTTATCTCGGTCGATCTGAGCACAGACTGCCGTGAGATTTCCACCGGCACTATCCCCGCCCATAGCTATTTTATTTGGATCAATTCCAAGCTCATGTGCATGTTCATATACATAACGTAAGACCTCATAGCCCTGCGTACAGGGAATAGGAAAAGGGTTCTCTGGAGCAAGGGAATAATCAATGTTGAACGTGACACAATCTGCTCTTTCAGCGATAAGTCTACACTCATTTTCCACATTGAACACAGTCCCTCCAAAGAATGCCCCTCCATGAAGATACAAGAACGCTTTCCTTTTCTTCTCTTTTCGAGAGCTTTTTGGGAAATACATCCATACAGGTACTTTACCATAAGTAGTTTCTATCTCAATATATTTCGTATAGATTTGTACCGTATTTAAATTTCTATTAAAGCCGCCCATTTCTTCTCGTATTTCCTCTAAAGTTGGTTTGTTTTCCCCTCTCTCTTTATTCCTTAGTTCTATCATATTTTTTGCATCATTTAGTGCCCTTGGATCTAATCGATTGCTTATGGTATCTTCAGGTATTTCTTTTACTTCCACTTCCAGACCATCCAAATCAATGATAACAGACTCTTTATTCAGTTTCATAACCATATCTTCTGAGTAATCTTTCATTTATATTGCCTCCTGTCTACACATTACCAAGTAATAGCCGACCTAATTTATTAGCTTACCTTTCCTTTTAAAAATCTGAATTAGATATATATGAAGGTTATTATCAACTTAATTATTCCTTAAGTTACGTATCCATAGCTCATGTATTTCTTATCGTCAGTATTGTTCAGAACGATATACCTTAGCTCAGGTATCCCTTAGCTTTTCTATTCCCGACTTTTGTATCCCTTAACTAATCTATTCCTTAGCTTAGGTATCCTACTCACTTAGAAATCTGCTAATATCTACCTCCATAAATTGAGCACGTTTAAATTGCTCCTTCAAATGAAATGGAACGGTGCAATCATAGATTGTCTTACAGCTAATTCCTCTATCATAGATACCCGTATTATACTCCGGACTCTGCGATGGATCTAATGGATGGCATCTTACCCCAGGAATAAAAATGGTATCCATATTCCCCTGATATCGTGTATTCAAAGCCCATAAGACATCATTCATATCAAAAATATCGACATCCTCATCCACCACAATCACATGCTTCAGTTCTGAGAAGGCTGCAAATGCTAATATAGCTGCTTGCCTCTGTCTTCCTTCATCACTTGAAATCCGTTTCCTAAATTGCAGCACCACCATATATTTTCCTCCACCACAGGAAGGGGCATGGACATTTAATAGTCTACCCGGCATTGCTTTTTCAACCAAATCAATAATACTGGCTTCTGTCGGAATACCTACCATACTTACATGTTCTTCACTTGGGCCAATGCAGGTCTGCATAATCGGATTTTTCCGGTGAGTTACTGCTTTCACTTTGATCACGGAGCAGGTGTCGCATGCCGGGCCTGTATATCCCGGAAATTCAGGCATTGCATAACCGGTACCGGAATTCTTATCTTCTTTTACTGTAACGCCCGGTAATACCTCTCCCTCAATGACATATTCCGCATTGGCAATGGCACGTTCCTTAATGGTAATACATTGCACGAGCTCCACCGGTTCTTTGCGTATTGCTCCAGCAATGGTTAATTCATCAAATCCAAGGGGCGTTGTAGGTGGCTCAAAACAGGAAGCAATCTCTATGGCCGGATCAACACCAATGCTAATAGAGATAGGTAAATTAATGCCTAATTCTGTTGCTCTTTGTGCCATTGCTCCGATATGTCTGGAGCCCGGTGTGAAAAAGATGGACAATTCGTCCTTTTCCTGAATACACATACGATGAATTGTAACATCACTCTCCCCGGTATCCGGATGGGTTGCATAGCACATACCAAGGGTGATATAAGGACCTGCATCCAAAGGTGTATTGGTAGGCGCAGGAACTAGTTTACGTAAATCAAAGTCAGGATCAGTAGCTAAATGAACAACCTCATGGCACTTTGAATTCTTAGAATCTATTTCTACCGGAGCAATTGGATGATTTGCACTTTCCCTTAGCAAAAAGCCTAATCTTTCCGGCTCTGTACCTAATAATTTTGCAACTCTTTGTCTACTTGCCAATACTCCGATTGCTATTCTTGCCTCAGGGTGTCCTTTGACATTATTAAATATCATTGCCGGACCTAGCTTTGTTGGTCGCGCGACCGTTCCACCTGCCCCGATATGTCGATATACTCCAGCTAATTCCGCGTGAGGTTCAACAACTGCATTTGTCTCCAATAAATCATTTTCCTGCTTTAGAAATTCCAAAGCTGAGCGTAAATCTCTAATTTTAAAGTCATTCATAATTTTCATTTCCTTTTGTAATATTGATATTTATTATATCTAATACCAATGTGTACAATCAATTCGATTTGTGTTATAATTCATTCCATAATGGAATGTAATAACGAGAGGATTCTAACATGACAATTAATCAGATTACGTACTTTATTGCTACAGTTGAAAATAATACCTTCATGGAAGCAGCTGATGCGCTAAATCTGTCACAATCCTCCTTATCCAAGAGTCTTATGCGTTTGGAGGAGGAGCTGGAGGTAAAATTATTTGACCGTTCTAAGAGAACTGCTACATTAACTGTGGAAGGACAAGTTTTTTATAAAGGGGCACAAAAAATATTGGCCTCCTATCAAGAGACCATATCAGAACTTTCCGAAGCTGCCTCCATGCTCCATGGTACTATTCGTTTAGTTACTTTGCCCATCTTAGCAGCTTATGAACTCACAGGCATACTTCGTAACTTCAAAACTCAAAATAAGGGTATTGAATTAATTATTGATGAGCTAGAAGATAATAGAATTATAAATGCTTTGGATGAAGGTACCTGTGACCTTGCAATTACAAGAGTAGAATCCATTCAAAGTGATCGATACAATTATTACCCTATAGCTACGGATGAGCTTGCTCTTGTAACTTCACTTACTCACCCCCTATCTTCTAGGAAAGAAGTATCCTTAAGTGAACTATCGCAAGAATCCTTCCTGCTTATGAACAAACACATTAGTATCTATAACATATGCATGGATGCATGCAAGGCTTATCATTTTACACCACATGTCATCCGTACCGCTCGTATTGAGTCCATCTTAAGTGCCGTAGCCATGAATGAAGGAGTTAGCTTATTGATGCGTAAGAACCTTAACATGTTCAATCACCATAATGTGTCCATCATTCCTTTAAAAGAGATTTTTACCAGTACTGTTGTACTTGCTACCAACAAAAACAAAAAGGTTAATCACAATACCAAATCGTTCATCGAGTACTTTACAAATCAAGTGAAAGAATTCAAAGCTTAAACACACAGTAATCAATACATTACAACGCTTGGTAAGTTGAGAGTATTTGGCTAATAATAATGATACTAATATAGGGTCTTAATACTACAAAAACTCCCGTCATAGCGCGGGAGTTTTGTGGTTAAATAAATTAATATTAAATTAAAAATGAGATTTCCCTACTCACCAATCTCCCACTTTGTTTTACTACCCTTTTCCCCTTTGGTAACAATCAGCTTTGTGCCAATCTGTGTTTTTAATTCCGTTACATGAGATATAATACCAACGAGTCTCTTTCCCTCTGACAATTCATTCAATATCTTGATGGCCTGTCTTCTTGTCTCATCACTCAAAGAGCCAAAACCTTCATCAATAAACATGGTATCAATATGTATATTACCAGCTGTATTCTGGATAATATCAGCCATGCCAAGGGCCATAGCTAGTGATGCCATAAAGGACTCACCCCCGGATAATGTCTTTACATCACGGGTCTGATCATTTACCATGCTGTACACATCAAGTTCAAGACCCACTTCGCCTTGACCGGAGAGTTCTAAAACGTCGCGACACTTTAGAATGAATTGGGCATTCGACATTGTGTATAACCGTTTATTCGCTTCATGAAGAATTAAGTTAAAATATCTTCTTTGAATGTATGTTTGAAAATTCATATGCCTCTGGCTTAGCTTTCCATTTGCCGTAGCATCAAGTCTACTTATGATAGCAAACTCATCCTTTGCTGCTTTTCTACTCTGCAGTAGCTTAACTACTTTTCCATAGATTATTTCATTTCTTGACCTTACACCATAGATTGATTTGCTTTCTTCATTCAGCTTAGACTTTACTGCTTCTAGTGCCGTCTTTTTCTCCTCCAACTCATCCGTTTGGACTTTTACCTTTCCTTTTGTCTGCTCGGCATAAGTCTTTAAGTTCGTCTCATTCTCAATTACGGACTCACGATATAACTGATGGTATTTGCTTAATTCTTCTATCTTCGAAGAAGGTAACTTCGCCGATTGATATTCTTCTACGGATGCAAACTTAAGCCTTACTACCTCGCTAAGATACAACTCCTTTGCATTCGTCAGTTCATCAGAAATACGAAGAAAACTGTTTTCCTCTGCCGTAAGAATTCCCTGCATCTCAGTTATTTTATTAAATAAAGTTTGATATTGATTAGCCGTATTTGTCATTGCAGACTCCAATTTCTGCAGTTGCTCACCAGCAGCGGAAAGTTCTGCTGCCGCAGTCTCTCTATTCTCATAGATTAATGCTTCCTTAAGTGCCTTGATCTCAGAATTCCTTGTAGCCAAATTAACTTCTAATTCCTGTACTGACTTTTGAACATTTTCTTTCTCTACATCACAGGCTTTTAAGGTATCCGTTAATAGCTTAATTTCCTCTTCATTCTCAAGATATTTCTCTTTTGCTTTTTCAGCCTCTTTCTTCTTATTCACCTTATCCAACAGTAACTCTTGACAATCCTGTAGCATGGATTGAAGTTCAGTATCTGTGATAGACTCTATCTGAAAGGTCTCATCAACAATCTTCTTGCCTTCATTCTGTGCAAGACTTTTCTCTGTTTCATATTTCTGTTTTGCCTTTTGCAAATCATCATACTTATTCTGAAGTGCCTTATTAGCTAACTCTACTGCCTTTTTTGCCTCCTCAAGCTCT
>JAEWEO010000267.1 GCA_023389295.1 Bacillota bacterium | reverse complement strand
GCTTCTACTGCTTCCTCTACAATTTCCACACCTGTTACCTTCTTTGCTACAGGTGCAAGAAGTTGAGCGATGGTTCCGGTTCCGCTATATAGGTCAAAGATCGTTCTGTCCTTTGTTTCTCCTACATATTCGCGAACCTTGGAATAAAGTACCTCTGCTCCAAGGGAATTAGTCTGGAAGAAGGAGAAGGTGGATATCTTGAAGCGTAGTCCCAGTAGTTCCTCATAGATATAATCTCTACCATACAGGTTAACCATACGATCACATTTCACTACATCAGCTTGACTGTCATTATAGGTATGCTGTACACCTACAATAATTCCCTTTAAAGGGAGATCAAGTAGTAAGTTTACAAGAGGCGCAAATACATCTCTCTCCTGCTCCATAGTTATATCCTCATTATTTAATGGTAAACGATTAGCCCCATGGTCTGTTTCTTCATGTAAAGATTCCTCTTCTGAGGTTGATAACTCTGGTTGATAGAACACTTCCTGCGATAACTCCTCAGACGAGGTTGTAATAATATTAATTAGAATTTCACCGGTCTTAGCTGCTTTTCTTACTAGTAGATGTCTCAGATACCCTTTATGGGAGAGCTTATGGAAATAACTTAAGCCTCTCTCACTCGCAAATTGTAACACACAGCTTAAGATATGATTAAAGTCCACGTCAACAATTCTGCAATCATCTACCGTTAAGATATCATGGAAGCTTCCCTTCTTATGAAGTCCTAGAGCGAGCGGACCGTCTTTGTACTCATCACCAAAGGAAAATTCCATTTTATTACGATAATCCCACTCAATTGGACTACCAAGTATTCCTTCAAACTCATAACTTTTGCAAACCTGATCAAGTAATCGTCTTACCTGCTCCTTCTTCATCTCCAATTGGTGCTCATAGGACATGGTTTGATAGCTACAACCGCCACATGCTCCAAAGCTCTTACATTCCTTATCCCTGCACTCAAGGGGTGATTTTTCAAGTACCTCAAGTAATCTTCCCTCTGCCTTTTCACTTCTGATTTTATTTACCGCGAAGCTAATCTTCTGACCTGGCATACAGTTTTTAACAACTGCCTTTTGCCCCTCACATTCCACTATTCCTTTATTGGGAAAATCTACTCGTACTACATTTCCCTCATATATCTGACCCTTCTTCATCTATGTTATGGACTGTCCTATCACGATCAATAACTTTGGACAGCCGCCTCCTTTCAAATCCAGTATTTATTTCACTGTATTATTATAAAGATAAACTCCCTGTTTGTCTACCTTAGTAATTTAAGAGTTAATTTCTAAGAACATGCGAAGACTTAACTCCTAATATATAGCTAAGGCTCCTGAGATAGTGGTAAGGCTCCTGAAATACTATGCTTTGAATATGAGAAAGTTGAAAGTGCAACGGATGGCCTTCCAATGGAGGTTAGAATTTCTTCCTTCACTATGGAAGAGGAATTAATGAATGCAGGCTTTCATATTGTACAAAAAATAAGGAAGGACTTTGCGTACATTATCCTAGCAAAGAAATAGATCAGAAAACTTCCTATCTTTGTGGTAACTTTACTGTCCGACATTAATAGATTATAGTAACGATATTGCTGATCTTTCCGGGAGTATTATGCAGTATAAAATAACTAGACCTTCCAAATTATTAAACAGGAAGGGTGAGCTGGTGCAAAAAGGCTATGCCACATACCCTATTCTAAAATATAACCCCACGG
This sequence comes from Bacillota bacterium, assembly GCA_023389295.1. Classification (GTDB taxonomy): domain Bacteria; phylum Bacillota; class Clostridia; order Lachnospirales; family Lachnospiraceae; genus Mobilitalea. Next base: position 7,142 of record JAEWEO010000267.1, on the reverse strand, counting down.
ATGTTGCCTGTAAGCTGCGCTTAAAGGAGTGGGATTATTATCTCATCTATAATAATGAGTATGCCGTTTCCCTAACCGTAGGGTATAGTGTTACTGTCTTACTAATTAGCATATCCCTAACTGACATTAAAAACCAGAAAGAAACCACAAAAACTACAGTTAAAGTTGTCCCCAGAAAACATTTTTTCATGCCTGAATCCTCGCAACAGGGTAATATTTTATATCATGATAAGTCCTTAAATCTATCCATTCTTCATCAAGGAAGCACAAGAAATATACGCTTTTCCATGAATAATTTTATTAAGAACAACGACCTAAAGCTTTCCTTGCAATTATCTCATGAGCCAAAGGATTCGATGGTAATCGCTACTCCATTTATAGAGAGTAAAAAAATGTTTTATTATAATCAGAAAATAAACGGAATGCGTGCCTGCGGTAATGCAAAATATGATAATCAGAATTTCACCTTTTCTCCAGATAACTCCTTTGCCGTTCTTGATTGGGGACGAGGAGTATGGCCTCATCACACTACCTGGTACTGGGGCTTGGCACAGGGAATGATATGCAACGACTTGTTTGGCTTTAACCTAGGCTTTGGCTTTGGCGACACCCAGGCAGCTACGGAAAATATGTTATTCTTTAACGGGCATGCTACTAAGCTAGAGCAGGTATTCTTCCTAATTTCTAAAAATAAAAAGAACGAATTCGATTATCAAAAGCCTTGGAAAATAACTTCCTCCGATAAACGCCTTGAGCTGGATTTTATACCCCTACTGGAATCTAAAGTAAAGCTTTCCATCCTACTGCTATCCACAAAGCAGCACCGGGTTTTTGGTACCTTTCATGGAACTGCCATACTTGAGGATGGTACGATTATCTTTCTTCGGGATTTCCTCGGATACATTGAGCGTTATGAAAATCGCTGGTAAAAAGTATGACACATAAAAAGTGCTGGCAACAATAGATTGCAAGCACTTTTTAGTCATATTGAATTAGGAGAAATAAATGTGATCTTATATATTATGATACTACTTATGCTATAAAAGCCTTTTATGTCCTACCGTTAGCTGGTCTATTTTTCTACAGCTAACTAACCAATCCATGTTTTTATCCTAAGGCTTCAATATCACCTTAATACAGTTATCCTCTTTCTTATCAAACAGCTCATAGGCATAAGCTCCTTTTTCCAGCGGCAGCTTATGTGTAATTATATCGGTAGCATCAAATCTTTTCTCCTTAATCAATTGCAAAATACGATCGATATAGGCATGGGCCGGACACTGCCCCATCTTTAAGGTTATATTCTTACAAAAGAATTCTCCGAAAGGAAACATACTGTATCTAGCACTATAAACTCCGAGAAATACAACCGTTCCACCTTTTCTTACTGCCCTTGCCGCCACTTCCATTGCTGGCTTTGATCCTCTCTGGGGTGTTAGAACTGATTCGTATTTTTGATATTTCATCGTTTTTCCATCAACTCCGACACAGTCAAATACTACATCTGCCCCTCCACTGGTGATTTCATTGATATATGCCCCTGTATCATCCTGATCCTTTAGATTTATTGTTTCAACCCCGTTGTATTTACTGGCATGCTCCAGACGATATTTGATGGCATCAACTGCTATAATGCGTTTCGCACCAACAAGAATAGCCCATTTAATTACTGTGAGGCCGATGGGTCCACAGCCGAGCACAACTACCGTATCACCTTTTTTTACCCCTCCGATATTAACTCCCCAAAATGAGGTTGGAAGTACATCCGTTAATAATAATACCTGTTCGTCAGACAACTCCTCTGGAATCACACGTGGACCCACATTGGCATAGGGGACACGCAGATACTCTGCCTGCCCCCCTGCGTAACCTCCAAACTGGATTTTACTACTAAAGGTTACTCCCTCCTTTCCTTTTGATTTCGAATTATTGCATTGGCTAAATAATTCATTCTCGCAATACCAACAACTACCACAAGCAACCGGAAATGGAATGATAACCCTGTCTCCCCTTCTCACTTTTGATACTTTATATCCGACTTCCTCAACAATTCCCATGGTTTCATGTCCTAAAATATATCCTTTGGGCATATTGGGGACCATACCATGTATCAAATGTAAGTCTGAACCGCAGATTGCTGTTGAGGTTACTTTTATGATAATATCATCGGGCTTTTCAAGCTCCGGATCCTGAACGTCTGCTACTTTTATTTTTTTTATTCCCTCATAAACCAAAGCTTTCATATATTTGGACCTCCTAATTACTTAGAAGTTATGATTTCCAATTGTACTTTTAATATACAAAAATGTTAGCTTCGCAAACATTTATGTATCATGTATTCAGAAATGTTTGCTTTGCAAGCATTTATCGTGTATTTAAATATGTCAACCCTTTATGTATCATGTAATTAAATCTGTTAGCTTCACAGGTTTTTATGTATTATGTATGAGAAAAGTCCGACACATCAAAGCGTAGACCATATCCGAATCCAAGAATATACTTACTGAAATCATGCAAATGGATAAGAATTCGCTTTACTTTAACACTATAGAGTGTTAAAATAGAACCATGTGGATTTAGATTACTAACAGATGAAAGGAGTCCTACCGATGAGCAAAAATATTAAAACTAGCGCAGTCGATCATCTTTTCGAAGCTATCCTAAGCTTAAAAAATTCGGAGGAATGTTATACATTTTTTGAGGATATTTGCACTGTAAATGAGTTGCTTTCTTTGTCTCAGCGTTTTGAAGTTGCACGGATGTTACGTAATCACAATACCTATTTAGAAATTGCTGAAAAGACAGGTGCCTCAACAGCTACCATTAGCCGAGTAAATCGTTCTTTAAATTACGGAAATGACGGGTACGATATGGTATTCTCCAGAATGAATCAGACGTCTTCCGATCCAAGTAATTCATAAACAAAGGATTTCACATCTATGTGAATAATATGTTGACATCAACAGGATTAATCGACAATTAAATATCTTGTCATAAACAAAGGGCCCATGATATGGGCCCTTTTACTATACTATTGATAATCTCATCACTTTATTATTCTATGCTAATTTCTATTTCCATCTAATTTGTTGTTTTCTTCTCAGGCGCTTTCGCTTTCGGATCCTTCTTTACCTCGGGTTTCTTTGCCGTTTCCTTATCTTTTTGAGCATTGTTCACATCACAATTCGAAAAGGTATGATCAATCATTTTCTCAATCATGTGTTTTCTCATATATACATCAAAGCATAACATACTAATAAAGGAAAACATCGTAAGAAAATCATGATCCTCTTGATCAGTAACATCTGCAAAGGACTCCTTAGCCTTGGCCATCTTACGAATCATATCCTTTGTTAAAGCATCTGTTTGCTCTTTTTCTAAACGAAATATCTCATTATAGATATCCTCAAGGCTAACACTAGAGCCTTCCCCATAATAACGCTCCGTCAACGGGTTAAAAATACTTTGAATATCATTAATAGATAAAATATTCTTAAAATAATAGATAAAAATTAAAAGGAACATATGCTCCTTCGTATATTTTTTCTTATTTGGAGGCGGTAACAATTCATTCTTCGTATAGTTATTAATCATAGTCTTAGTTAATAGCTTGTCTTCACTATAACGTTTGGAGGACTTTAGATGCTTGTCCATAAAAGTTGTAACCTGGTCCATATACAAATCTATATTTGGTATATCTTCCGGTGTTATATATTTAACATCCTTTAAGCCATCGATCAGACTCTTGATATACTCTTCTTTCGTCATATCCAATCCTATCACCTCTATTACATTATATAGTATCAGATACTATATGTCAAAGCAAAAATAATTAGATGGACGGGTTTACCAACCATCAAAATATGAGAATCTATCCTTTTTTTATTCCTCTCACTTCCACCAACAAGGTTCAAATGTAGGATTGAAACTCCTTACCTACCATGCTATAATAAACATATGTTTGCATTGCTGTATGTTGTTTCAGCTAATGAGAAGCCAATATTGCTTTCCTTATAAGAAATGATAGATAGCTGCAGATGATTACATAGACAGAAAGGTACTGATAACATGAGTATATATAATACATTAAATCCCGAACAGCAACAAGCGGTGTTTCATGACAAAGGCCCTCTACTTATCCTTGCTGGAGCCGGATCAGGCAAAACCCGTGTTCTAACTCACCGTATTGCTTATTTGATAGAGAAAAGAGGCGTGAACCCTTGGAATATTCTCGCCATCACCTTCACGAATAAAGCCGCGAAAGAGATGCGCGAACGAGTTGATAAAATCGTAGGCTTCGGTTCGGAGGAAATCTGGGTAAGTACCTTCCATTCTACCTGTGTACGCATTCTTAGACGCTTTGCAGATACCATTGGGTATTCTAGAAGCTTCACCATCTATGATACAGATGACCAAAAGACTTTAATGCGTGAAGTCTGCAAATATCTTAATATTGATACGAAGAAAATGAATGAGCGCAGCATTCTCTCAGTTATTTCAAAGGCTAAGGACGATTTAATAAGCCCTGAGGAGTTTGAATTAAGAACTCATGGTGATTATACACAGAATAAATATGCCAAGGCCTATACAGAATATCAGAAGCGTTTAAAGTCAAACAATGCTATGGACTTTGATGACTTAATTTATAATACCGTTGTATTGTTTCAAACCAATATCGCTGCCCTGACCTACTTTCAAAACCGTTTTCGCTATATTATGGTGGATGAATATCAGGATACCAACAACGTACAATTTCGCTTCATACAGCTTTTAGCCTCCGGTATCAATGCGGATGGGGAAAGAGAATACAATCTTTGTGTGGTAGGTGATGATGATCAGTCCATCTATAAGTTCCGCGGTGCAAATATTTATAATATATTGAACTTTGAGCATTCCTTCCAGCGTACCAACGTAATTAAACTAGAACAAAATTATCGTTCTACCAAAAACATATTGAATGCCGCCAATGAAGTAATCTGTAATAATCAGGGACGAAAGGACAAGTCTCTATGGACGGAAAATGAAGAAGGCGAGCCGGTACACTTTACTCAATATGATCATGATTACGAAGAAGCAGACAGTATTACTTCCGAGATTAAACGCGCTGTTGAAAACGGAGATGCCACCTATAAGGATATTGCTATCTTGTATCGAACGAATGCTCAATCCCGTCTCTTTGAAGAGAAATTGATTTTAAAGAATATTCCTTACAAAATTATTGGCGGTACAAACTTCTATTCCCGTAAAGAGATCAAAGATATTCTTGCTTACCTTAAAACCATTGACAATGGTATGGATAGCATCGCAGTAAAGCGAATCATTAATGTCCCAAGACGTGGTATCGGCCTTACTACGGTAGATCGTGTGAATGATTATGCAATCAACAATGAAATCAGCTTTTACGATGCACTCACCAGAGCCCGTTCTATTCCCGGTTTAGAAAGAACTGCTTCCAAGCTTACTCCTTTCATCAGCCTAATTGAAGGTCTAAAATCACGACTTGCTCAGGAAGGTTACCGATTAAGAGACTTGATTGACGATATCTTAGATGCTACAGGTTATTTGAAAGAGTTGGAGGAGGATGGAGCTGAAGAAGCACTTGACCGAGTTGCTAACATCAACGAGTTAGTTAATAAAATGGTAGATTATGAAGAGAACTCTAGTGAGGAGCCTACCTTAAGCGGATTTTTAGAGGAGGTTGCGTTAGTAGCTGATATTGATAATCTGGATGAGGAAAATGAGAAGATTGTCCTTATGACCTTGCATAGTGCCAAAGGACTCGAATTTCCTTATGTATACCTTTGTGGTATGGAAGAAGGAATCTTCCCAAGCTATATGTCCATCTTTGCGGATAATCCCCAGGAAGAAATTGAAGAAGAACGACGTCTTTGTTATGTTGGTATCACAAGAGCCATGAAACAGCTATCTCTAAGCGCTGCCAAACAACGTATGCTTCGTGGTGAAATTCAGTTTAATAAACCTTCCCGCTTTATTCATGAGATACCAAGATATCTGCTAAAAATGACAACTCCTGGTCCTCGTAGAACAAACTCTTTTAAAGATAATGACTTTGAGCAAAAAGATGTTAGTTTTAAGTCAGATCTACAATTTAACGATACTGTCTTTGATAAACAGAAAAAAGGAGTATACAAGCAAACACAAGCTACTTACAAACCCTTCACCGCTCCAACTACAAAACATTTTGAAGGTAGCAAAATGGGAACCTTGGATTATGAGGTCGGAGATACTGTTAAGCACATTAAATTCGGAGTTGGAATTGTTACCGACATCACAAAGGGTGGCAAAGACTATGAAGTTACTGTTGATTTTCCTAAATTTGGAATTAAGAAACTTCTTTCTTCCTTTGCAAATTTAACGAAAGTAGATTAATTCTCCAAAAATGTGAATAATTTTATCGTCCTTTTGAAATATTATAGTAAAGTAGGACCATTTGTGATATACTATAAAGGAACGAAATGAAACATGATGTAGGAGTAAATTTATTTACTTGCAATAAAATAAGAAGGGAAGTGTTGTCATGGGAAATAAAATCGATGAACTTTTAAGTGCAATGAAGCTTGGTGAATTAGTTCACAGAAAAGATCCGATGGAAAAGAAAAGGCATACTATTATATGTATCCTAGCAGTTATCGGAGCTGTTGCTGCCGTTGCTGCAATTGCTTATGCAGTATATAGGTATATGAATCCGGACTATTTAGATGATTTCGATGATGATTTTGATGATTACGAAGATGACTCAGAAGTATCATTCGAAGAAGAAGCTGTTGAGGAAGAAGCATCCGAAGAAAATCAAAATTCAGGCACTTCCGATTAACAATAAGAATTTTTTAATGGCTGCCACAGGATTGTGGCAGCCATTTTTAATCTTATACATAAGACAATTAGTAGTTCATCATTCTTAGTTCTAAATCTCATAATTCTAGAATCAGAATGTGTTATTCTAGTTATCTTCACAATACCTTACTTTCCTGCAGCCTTTTTTGCATATTCTGTTGTTACAATATCTTTATAAGGAACACGTGCTGTTAATTCTCCTGCCTGATCAAGAATATCCTGTAATAAGGTAAGGCTACTCTCTTCAAATACAAGATCCGTTTTCCAAGTATCTTGCTCATAATATC
>JAEWEO010000236.1 GCA_023389295.1 Bacillota bacterium | reverse complement strand
CTCCTCACTCATTTTTCTCTCTTCTTCTGGAATAACATTGATGAGGGATTGGTATAGCTCCAAAAATTCAGGTATCAGCATACTTTGATCTGCTTTACTAAAATCAAAGGATAGACCTTCATAAACTGATTGATACTTGGAATTTTTAATTATTAATTTATCGATCAATTCCTTACAGGCTCCATAGGTAAAAGCCTCATTGGGGGCAACTGTTACCTTGCCCTCAATCAGACCCATTTTCCATATTGCATTCACATAGGTATCATACCAGCTGGACATATCGTCCTTTGCATATGTAATTCCTAAAGGTATAGCTTCTCTTGCTGTTTTATCGTATTCCAGATAACTTAATAACCGGTAAGCTTCTGCCCTCGTTATAACATTTGTGGCTACTGTATCCTCCACAAAATCCCCTGTCATATCCTTCTGGACTTTTTGCACAACATTAAATGTAAACACAACAATAATGATGGCAATACATATTCCGATTAAAATAAGTTTTCTTTTTATACTCATTATGCCGCTCCTTTTCCAGGTGTTAATACCCCTTCTTGCATCGTTTGATTACCTCTTATGTAATATATTATATCAAGTGAAGTTATATTCGTACAAGTTAATCTGTATTTCGGACAAAGTTAATACCCCCAAAGCTCTCTTCAAGCCTTGGGGGTATTAACTTTGTTATTCTACTCTTTATTAACTTTATTCTTCTACTGAATCATTTTGCTTTATTCCGTCTTATCAGGTACAAAGTTACTTACGGAGTCCATAATATCATCGATCTTCCTCTTATCCACAAAGAAGCGGGTACCATCCTCTTTCTTTACCACATTAAAACTGTCATTATAAGGTAGGAAGGAAGCTGACACGGTTTTACCACCCGAGATATGGAATGTCAAGGTCATAACAGGTTCTATTCCCTCCGTAGATACTTCCTCCTTAATCTCAGCATCATATTGTGTAGCGATTAGAAGCTGATAAAGCTCTTTGAACTGGTCTTCTTCAACAACCTTATTATCAAAATAATAGCTTGTTACCGTTTCTTCTTCTCCCTCTTCCTTTTCCTTCGTTGTACGGTCAATTCTCATGGAATAAGTTGTGCCTGCCATATCAATAGAAATACCATCCACCTGTTCAATATTAGGAATAAGAACATAGGGATTCATAATATCAAATACATCTACTGTAAGCATACTCTCTACTGAGCTGGAGCCAATGGTATATACTGCACTAGATCCATCTATTCTGACATAATAGTTTCCTGTCTCGTCCTTATCACCAAGGTATACCTTGTATACATGATCCTCACGAATTGTTTTCTCCGTCACTTCTTCGCCGGTTTCAGAATCAGTCTCTGGCTCCTCTAGAGTCTGTGTTTTTTCCTTATAATAACCTATCTCAATGGTAGCAATAGGATTCTCAAGTCCATATAGGCTTAAATCCTCTCCTTTATAATCAATACAGCTAATATAGTTAAAACCGGAGTAATTCGCTTGGATATCCGACATCTTCGAACTATCTGCTGTATATCCTTTGCCATAGGGCTTTAGAATATCCCAAGTATAATTATTACTTCCGCTATTATCAAGTTCACCGGAATCATTATACTTTAATTCATAGTCATCTCCTTCACGATGATCAACATGGATATAATAGATATTTTCCGCTGTAATATCCACCGTCTCCGGCAAGGCTGTCATCTGGGCGTCGCTATATTGGAATGCAGTTCCCATCTCAATTGGCAACAGATATACAATTCCATCTTCATTTACAAGTCCATAATAACCCTCGGAGCTTCCTGCTGCATTACCAATTTTAACCGTAACCGTTGTTCCATCTTGCAATGTACCAATGAAAGTTGCCGAAGGTGTAGCCAGTCCATAATCCTCCAAATTCTCAGGATTCTCCATAACGATACGGTCCGCTTTCACATCCTTAATGGCATTAATCATAGCCTCAACATACTCTTGATTAATCGGACGTTCCGGTTCTTCCTCAGATATCCAAACTTCATCCTTTAAGGTCAATGTTAGATCTGCATCTTCTCTAATATAATGAAGGGAAGTAAGTTGTTCGGTATCCACCGTAACTAAATCAATTGTTTCCGTTACCTCTTCCGATTCTTCAGAAGAATCCTCACGGTTACTGTACCACAGATAGATGCCAATTAATAAGATTAATGCCAAAAGAAGAAAAACCATTGTCAGAGCGTTTCTTTTCTTTCTTTTTGCCATTACTTCTTCCTCCTTTTAAGACAGATCATCGCTCCAATCACAATGATGATAAACGGAATACCGATGGTACAAATACCAATTCCCCAGGCTACTGCCTCAAACTGCGTTGTGTATACGTAATTTCCCTGCATACTCTTTACCGGAATAGAGAGTGCCTCCATATCACCGGACAAATATCCAACGGTTCCGGAAAGAAGGGATGAATTACCATAGCTTCCCGTGTCATCAGAAAATACTAATTCCGAAGAAAATACTATAACATTGGAGGTAACATCATTGTAAGTGTCGCTTGCTACAAGTCCTAAATAGAAAGGTCCTTCAATATCACCTTCCTCCTTGGAGGAATTACTGCTTTCGATATTTGTTTTAGAAAATGCGGAGTCAGAGGTATTTAACAAAGGCTCTACCACTAAAGAACTTCTGGTAGTCTCCGATATCGAAAGCCCTGAGGAAATCGGCATAAACACGGGAATGTTTCCGTTCTTGGCCTGTGTCGTTACTTCATGACTAGCAATGTCCGGAATAATATAGTTCGGATATCCTGAGATGTAATGATCTAAATCATTTTCTAAAACAATTCCCTCAACCATCTGTATTCCGTAATAATCTAGAATGGAAGCAAAATTAGTCAGGTCGGAGGAATTATAATCTACTGTTATGATTGCTTGACCGCCAGAAGTCAGGTAATCTTTTATCATTGTTGTTTCTTCATCCGTAAAATCTTTCTCCGGAGAATTGATATATAATATATCGCAATCTTCGGGTATTGCTTCTTGTGTAAGCGTAGCAACCGTTTCAACATCAATGTTCATTTTATCCATGGCATCACTAAAAGCGGTTGATATTGCAGCCTCGCCATGTCCCTCTACCACATATAATTTCGGTAATTCTTCACTTGTTACATATTGAATTGCAGAGGTTAACTTTCCTTCAAAATCGATACCGGTTGTCTCATATTGGTAAGTGCTGTAGTTCATTTCTTGAATAATCATGTCATCACCACTTACGTATTTCGCTCGACCATTCTCATTGTTCAAGACAATAAAGCTGTTCTCTGTAACCTCGTCATCAACATATTGGGAAGCAAACTGAGGATATAAGATAGGGTCCTTATTTTCAACGGTTATCTTATCCGATATCTTATCGTATTGCTTTACTAACCGGTCAAAGATCTCCGTCTCATTTCCCTCCTGTACAATATAATAGATCGTAATATCATCGGAAAGATTATCTACGAATTCTTTGGTTTCATCAGATAAGGTAAACATGTTTTGTGAGCTTAAATCAAACTGTATATTCATCTTGGAAAAGAGCAGGTTTACAACAAGTACAATAACAATAACTACAACTGATAATACAGTTGCATATGCTCCACTACGAAATTTTCTACCGGAAAAGGATGTCTTCAAGTTTCCGATCATATTTACTTTTTTATTTTTCTTTTCAATATCTCTCATTATATCCTTCTCCTTTCTTAACTCCATCTTTTCTTTTTAATAACCTGAACTGTAAGAAATACGAACAGACAGGTTATGCTGATATAATAAACTATACCGGATACATCAAATACACCTAAATAAAAATTATCAAATCGTGTTACCACGGATAACCATCCGAAGACATTCGAAACCGAACCGTCAAATAAGGTTGGTTTAAATAAATATGTTATTACAAGACCAGCTTCTCCTATTAGTCCTACTACAAATGCAATGGTTAGATTCTTCATCATACGATATAGAATAAGACAAACAATCAACAAGATTGCCGTAAAAATCACAAAAGCACTCTTATTATCTGTTGGCGCAACACTTGCAATCCCTTCCATCAAAAGTGTAAATAAAAACACCACGAAGGAAATAACCGCTGCTACCACCTGACTTTCCGTCAGAGAGGAAATAAACAACCCTATGGAAAGGTAAGCTGCACCAAGCATGGTAAATGCAAAAATACTGGCATACGCAGATGCAAAGGGTACCGTACCATACAATGACAAAATAAGTGGGTAGAAGCAGATTATTACCATAACAAACCCAAATAGTGTAAATACCGCTAATAACTTACCAACAACAATTGAAGTCGCCGTTACAGGGGATGTAAACAGTAATTGATCTGTCTTCTGCTTATTCTCTTCTGCCATAAGCCGCATCGTTAAAAGCGGTACAAGTAGTACAAAGATAAAGGTGATCGAAGATAAGGTATATTCAAAATTTGCATATCCATATAATAAGTTTTGTACAAAGAAATAAATTCCGATGACAACAAGAAAAAATGCCATAAATACATATCCTATCATCGAATTAAAATAAGAACGAATTTCCTTCTTATAAATCGCCAGCATCTGTTTTTACCTCCTCCGATTTATTTCCTTCTTCTAATACAGACTTCACAGAATCAGTTTCCATTTCCAGTTTATACTCCTTAGTCTCGCTCTCATCTATTTCCTGTGCTTGTTTAGCGTTATCTAATTCATCTGATTCAGTCAGGCTAGTTAGATTTGTTGATGCAGAATGACTTGTTACCTTAAGGAAAATGTCCTCCAGACTCATACGACTATATTGCATCTCAAGAATAGGGGTCTTTGTTTCACACATAGCATAAAATACCGCTTCTCTAATATCATCATTTTCACCGTAATGTAAGGTAAAGTCCAGTATACCCTCCAGGTCATTATTATGTTCTTCTATATGCGTAATCTCACTAATTTTTCTAAGTGCCGTTACAACGGTCTTCTTATTACCTTTTACAGACAGCTTTAATCCACCGCTTGCGCCAAGTCTGGCACTTAGATTCTCCGGTTTGTCACTTAAAATCATCTTTCCTCTATCAATAATCATCACCGTATCACATACGGCGCTAACCTCCTGCATAATATGGGAGCTTAAGATTACTGTATGATTTTTACTCAATTCCTTAATTAAATCTCTAATCTCTATAATTTGCTTCGGGTCAAGTCCAACGGTGGGTTCATCCAATATAATTAATTCCGGATAGCCTATAATAGCTTGTGCGAGACCCACTCTTTGCTTATAGCCTTTTGATAAATGTTTGATCAAGCGATCCGCCATAGGAGTAATTTTAGTAGCTTCCATGACATCAAGTACCATCTGCTTTCTCTCACTCTTCTTTACTTTCTTTAATTCTGCTACAAAATTCAAGTATTCTTTGATGGTCATATCGGGGTAAAGCGGTGGAAACTCCGGAAGGTAACCGATCATTTTCTTAACCTCCTCCGGCTCCTCAAACACATCGATACCATTAATTGTAACAGTTCCTTCCGTTGCAGAAATATAACCTGTGATAATGTTCATGGTAGTTGACTTCCCTGCACCGTTAGGACCAAGAAATCCAAGAATTTGCCCTTTTTCTACTGTAAAGGACAGATGATCCACAGCGGCCTGATTTCCGTAACGTTTTACTAAATTTCTTACCTCAATCAAAATCATTTCCTCCTTATCATTCTTAATGAGAATTTACTCCTCATCTTTTTTTAGATCCCATATTTTTATCACGAAATATTTGCTTTAGTGCTTTCTACTTTGATGCACTACTAGATATTTTTCCTTGTAATAATACAACAAGATTACGAAAATTTTGTGAACAAAAAATTACATTTTATATTTTTATTTGAATCAAAGATAAAGAAAAAGGCTTAGGAAAGAACTTCAATTTTCGTTCTTTCCTAAGCCTTTACTTTCTATTTTTAACAGATATTAACATTTACTGCATTAAGTCACTCATCTGATACATGCCAGCCGATTTTCCCGGTAAGAATTTTGCAGCCTGTACTGCTCCCTTTGCAAAGATCGCTTTGGAGTAGGCTGTATGCTTAATCTCAATTACTTCGTCCGTTCCAGCAAAAATAACCTCATGCTCTCCGACAATCGTACCCCCACGGACTGCGCTGATTCCGATTTCTTTTGACTCTCTTGCAGAACGTTTGGTGGTTCTATCATATATATATTCATACTCATTGTTTAACGCCTCATTCATGGCATCAGCTAGTGCAAGAGCTGTTCCTGAGGGTGCATCAATCTTCTTATTATGATGTTTTTCAACTATTTCTATATCGAATCCGGCATCTGATAGTACTACTGCTGCTTCTTTTAAAAGCTTTGTAATCAAATTAATACCCATTGACATATTCGCTGATCTTAAGATGGGGATTTGTGTTGCAGCCCTATCTATGAATGTGAGTTGTTCTTTTGTAAACCCGGTTGTGCATAAGACAACACCTATTTTACGGTTTATAGCAAACTCTAACATTTCCTCTAAATTAATCGGTGAAGAAAAATCAATAATTACATCCGCATTTACATTACATTTCATAAAACTCTGATATACAGGGTATTTATTCATTTTATTTTGTGTAATATCAATACCGGCTACGATAACCGCATTCTCATCCTCTTCTACGATTTGCGTAATCACTTGTCCCATCTTTCCATTACAACCACGCAAAATGATGTTTGTCATAAGCTTCCTCCTATATTTACTTATCTATGCTATTGTAATTCCTGCCGCCTTCATTTCCTTTAATAAATGCTCCGCATTTGCCGGCTCCATTTCAGTTAGAGGCATTCTTAATGTTCCCACCGAATAACCCATGAAATTCATAGCCTTTTTCACCGGGATAGGATTAACTTCACTAAATAACGCATTGATCAAAGGAAATAATTTCAACTGAATTTCCCTGCTTCCTGCCACATCACCTTCTAAAAACTTCATAACACAGTCATGGGTCTGACGAGGTGCTATATTAGAAAGAACAGATATGACACCGACACCTCCAAGTGACAAAATTGGTACTATCATATCATCATTACCGGAATAAAGATCAATTTTCCCATCCGTTAAATGCATTAATTCAGCTACCTGCGCTATATTACCGCTTGCTTCCTTGATACCAACGATATTCTCTACCTCATGAAATAATGTAGCTACTGTTTGCGGAGTAAGATTACATCCGGTCCTTCCAGGTACATTATATAGAATGATCGGAATATTTACTTCTTCTGCTACCTGAGTAAAATGTGCAATTAATCCCTTTTGTGTTGCCTTATTATAATATGGAGTAACCATTAGTAAACCATCCACTCCATAGCTTTCTGCTTCTTTTGATAAGTAGATTGCCGTATCTGTAGCATTGGATCCGGTTCCTGCTATCACAGGTACTCTCTTTGCAACTTTATCTACCGTATAACGAATACATTCCAAATGTTCCTCATGAGATAAAGTAGAAGCTTCACCGGTAGTACCACATATTATGATAGCATCTGTACCTTCGAAGATTTGATATTCGATTAATCTACCAAGCTCTTCATAATCTACTTCATTATTCTGTGTGAATGGTGTTACAATAGCTACACCTGCTCCCTTAAATACTGCCATTTCTTTTTCCTCCTATTGAAAGCTGTCAATCCAAACTTACGAACGGTGCAAACGTATTGCATTTACTAGGCGGTAAAGCCGACATAAAAACTAACGTACATTTCTTACACGTTAATGGGCTGAGTGCGCATCCACATGGGATATTTTTTACTGTTAAGATTTTTCCTATGCAATAAAAAAGTCGACCTCAGAGTCGACACTAAAGAATAACTGTCGGACGTCATGATAGTCTAATTCCTACATGTTCCTTCAGTATTAAATATTCTTTAGGCAGCTCTCCATCAATTAATTGATGACAGTTGCATGGTTCTTTACCATACAACCAGCGATAATAAATCAGGTTATTACCACTTCGGCACTATTTCCTTTCACTGCGTTCTACTATGCCTGACATATCCAGCAGTTACTAATAAACAATGCACCTCTACCATAAGCAATATGTATTTTACAATATTCGTATCCTAATCTTAACACCGGTGGATATCGATGTCAATACATAATCATGAAATGCTTGATTGGAGACTCCTATTCAAAGGGGTTGGTGTAACATAAACAGGTTCGAGGTTAATCAAACATTAATTAACACCGAACCTGTATTCTACATCGATCATCTCTATAATAATTATTCTAATACTCTTCCAAATACTCCAGCTTACTTACACTTACTTCATAAGCAACTCGTTTCTCAAATTCTATATCAGTAACCTTCTTTTGATATTCACGGCTCTGAATTCTACCCCAGATCTGTACATGACCACCAACAGTAAAGGTTTCAGCGAATCTTGCATTTCTTCCCCAACAAATGCAAGGAATATAGTCCGATTTGCCATATGGACGATTTACTGCCAAAAGAACATCAGCAATTTCTCTTCCAAGAGGCGTTTTTCTATAAATCGGTGGCTTACAAACAAAGCCATCTAAGAAAATGTGATTTGGCTTTGCATTCTCCGATAATTCATCCACCATTTTAATTTCTCTTGCAAATACCGAAAGCACAAGTTTGTTCTTACTTTCTTCATGACGATTATAGGAGCGAAATTGTCCTAATACCTCAACAAACTTGCCCTTATAATCTTGCTTTACATCAATGAGACGTTCAGATACCATAACAGGTATCATGTCATAGGAATCACTTAGGCGGCTAACCACTACCTCCAAAACGTAAAATCCCTCGCCAAATACATCATGACTGAACGTAAAATCACTAATTACCTCTCCTGCAATACTTACTTGATTGTTATCAAATACTTTATCGGTCATATCGTACCTCTCCCTTCTTTCCCGGCGTACTTTTTTACGCCAATAGTTCTAAAATGTGGGGTAAATTCCTCTGTTTAGTTGGAAAACAGCTTTTCATTCACCTATGTTAATATATATGCTATTTTCCATATTTTAGAAGTAAAAGTTTTTATTCAAATTAATTATTTACAAAATTTGTTATTTTATACAAAAAATTTAAAAATATTTATGAACTTTTTCCTATTCATAAGTTGCTTTTTAAATATACGAGTGCTACAATGTTAAAGTTGTTAAAATGATAGACTTATAAATAACGCAGATGGGAGTAAACAAAATGAAACGAGAGGATATACGTAATATTGCCATCATTGCTCACGTTGATCATGGTAAAACTACTTTAGTTGACGAGTTACTAAAGCAAAGTGGAGTATTTCGTTCAAACCAGGCAGTTGTTGAAAGAGTCATGGATTCCAATGCATTGGAGCGGGAGCGAGGCATTACCATATTAGCTAAGAATACTGCCGTTATGTATAATGGAACCAAGATTAATATTATAGATACCCCAGGACACGCCGACTTTGGCGGCGAGGTGGAACGTGTTTTAAAGATGGTAAATGGTGTTATATTAGTAGTAGATGCTTTTGAAGGGCCCATGCCCCAGACCAAATTCGTTCTTAAGAAAGCATTAGACCTATCTTTACCGGTAATTGTATGTGTCAACAAAATGGACCGTCCGGAAGCAAGACCGAAGGAAGTAGTTGATGAGGTTCTGGAATTATTACTTGATCTAGATGCAAATGATGAGCAACTTGACTGCCCTTTTGTATTTGCATCAGCGAAATCCGGTGTTGCTTCACTTTCTATTGATATAGAATCAAGTGATATGACGCCTCTATTTGAAACTATTATCGATTATATTCCGGCTCCCGAAGGTGATCCAAACAAAAGCACTCAGGTGCTGATTAGTACCATTGACTACAATGAATATGTCGGTCGAATTGGAATTGGTAAGGTTGATAATGGAGTAATCCGAGTAAATCAAGATGCCATATTAGTGAATGCACACAACTCCAGTAAAAACGAGCGAGTAAAAATTAGTAAGTTATATGAGTTTGATGGTTTAAAAAGAGTTGAAATAAATGAAGCAACCATTGGTACCATTGTTGCTATATCCGGTATCGCTGATATTCACATTGGAGATACGATTTGCTCTATAGATAATCCCGAACCAATCCCCTTTCAGAGGATATCAGAACCTACAATTGCAATGTATTTTAATGTGAACGATAGTCCTTTAGCCGGTACGGAGGGTAAGTTTGTAACCTCCCGCCATCTAAGAGAGCGACTGATGCGAGAACTAAACACCGATGTCAGCATTCGTATAGAAGAAACTGAAACAACGGAAAGCTTTAAAGTATCAGGTCGCGGTGAATTACATCTTTCCGTTTTAATAGAAAATATGAGACGTGAAGGATATGAGTTCTCCGTAAGTAAAGCTGAGGTTCTATATAAATTAGACGAGAATGGGAAGAAATTAGAGCCAATGGAACAGGCTATCATTGATGTTCCTGATGAGTTTTCCGGTATCATTATTGAGAAAATGGGCCAGCGAAAAGGAGAAATGATCAATATGCATACCTCCGGTAATGGCCATACTCGTATTGAATTTTCGGTTCCTGCAAGAGGTCTTATTGGCTACCGAGGTGAGTTTTTAACAGATACAAAAGGAACCGGTATTATCAATACGATATTTGATGGATACGGCCCTTATAAGGGTGATATTCAATATCGTAAAACCGGAAGCTTAATTGCTTATGAAACAGGTGAAAGCATCACCTATGGTCTGTTCAACGCACAAGAACGTGGAACTCTCTTCATTGGTCCCGGCGTAAAAGTGTATGCTGGTATGGTTGTAGGTCAAAATCCGAAAGCAGAGGATATTGAAGTAAATATTTGCAAGCGTAAGCAGCTAACAAATACCCGTTCTTCCGGTGCAGATGATGCCCTAAAGTTAGTACCCCCTAGAGTACTAAGCCTTGAGCAAGCTCTTGATTTTATTGAAACAGATGAGTTACTGGAGGTCACACCAACCAGTTTAAGAATACGTAAGAAAATATTAGATAGTACCTTGCGTATGCGTGATAGAAGAAATAGACAAAGTAA